>NZ_JBHFKV010000021.1:0-80559 GCF_042879355.1 Photorhabdus sp. RM71S
TATATCGTAACGGAAAGGTGTTTTTCTTGGTATAACCCTTGGCCTCCACCCGCATAGCGGGGGGTTTTATGTTTAAGAAGCTTACGCTACTTAAACTGGCTAAAGCCATAAACAAAAGAAACCCCACAACCTCTGCCGAGATTGTGGGGTTTCTACAATTATTTCATCATGCTCTCTGGTTTTCCTGTCTCGCTTCACTGCCTACTGTTTTGCAACCACGGATTCATTGTGAGGTAACCAGTAACGCCGATGTTCAAAAGCATATTTGGGTAATCGAATACGCAACGGTTTCTGCCCGGAAGGCCAGCAGGTACGCCAATCTATATCCTGACCTCGTAACCATAAAAATCGAGAGTCATCCTCTGCCATATGAAGCCATTGATCTTCTTTAGTTGAAGCAGACGAAGCAAAGTCCCGTAGCTGCTTCAGAAGATCCTGCCGTGATGTTGCAACAAATAATGCCCGATAAGATAACGCTGCCCTACCAAACTGTAATGTCCAGCTAACCGCTGGCAGTTCAATGCCTTCATCGTTCTCAATAAAATCCCCTAGTATAGCCACCATTTTTTGTAACGATGCCTGGCTATTAGCCGAGATGGGATAATAATACCCCTCTAAATTGGCTTTAATCTGTTGCTGCACTTGAGTTGGCGCCTCTTCCAGAATGACATGTGAATTGCTGCCACCCAATCCAAAAGAGCTAAGTCCAGCGAAACGTTTTTGCCCTACCCCAACCTGCCAAGGATTTTCCTCTGTAGCCAGTTGTAAACGCGAACCCACACTATCAATTTCAGGATTCAAACGCTGAAACGCGGCGCTAGGTACAATAGATTTATGCTGCAACATTAATAAAACTTTAACGATGCCAGCTAACCCCGCAGCGCCTTCTAAATGCCCAATGTTGGCTTTTACTGAACCAATATAGCAAGGTTGTGGCATCTCCCCTGAATTGTCATGGTTAAAGACTTCATTAAGCGCATTAAATTCTATGGGATCACCCAACGAGGTTCCCGTTCCATGTGCTTCAAGGTAACTGATTTGTTCCGCAGAAATTCCAGCCTGTAGCAAGCAATCTTTAACCAACGCAATTTGCTGCTCAGGATTAGGTGAAGTCAATGAATTAGCACGTCCGCCATGATTGACTGCCGATGCCCGAACGTATCCATAAATCGGATCCCGATCCTCTAAGGCCTGTTTTTGCGTTTTCAAGAATAGACAGACAGCCCCTTCACCACGGACAAAACCATTAGCATCCGCGTCAAAAACCCTACAACAGCCATCTTTAGATAACATTCCCGCCCGGTAATAAGCAGCCATGTTGAATGTGTTGCTCAATAGGTTAACGCTGCCAACTATCGCCTGTTGGCATTCCCCTGAACGCAATGAATTCACCGCTTGAGTCAGTGCCGTCAATCCACTTGAACACGCGGTATCAATTTGCAAACTTGGACCAATAAAGTTGTAATAAAATGACAATCTATTAGCCAGAAGGCAATTCAGTGTCCCTGTCGTTGCATAAGCATTTGCCATCGCCATATCGGCCGCAACAAGTTCACGATAATCATTACTGCACGAACCAATAAAAACACCCGTCTTTGATCCTGAATAGCCAAGCGGATTGGCGCCACTATCTTCGATCGCTTGCCAGGTCAGCTCTAATAGCATTCTCTGTTGCGGATCCATCATGGCCGCAACTCGCGGAGAAATACCAAAGAATGGCGCATCAAAACCATCAATACTATTGAGTAACCCCGCTTTCAGGGCTTTTTTAGGTAACGGAATGACGTAAGGTTTTCCGGATGCAAACCGCTGCTCTGGAATCTCTTCTATCACACTGCGTCCAGATCTTAAGATCTCCCACATCTGCTCTGGAGAATCTTCCGCCCCAGGAAGTCGGAAAGCCATGCCCACAATAGCAATAGGCATCTGTTTCGTATCACCCGCACTACTTACTGAGGAAGTCATGGAACTTAAATGCTCCAACAAGGCAGATTTAGCTATCCGTTGTTCATCCGGACTAAGCGAATGATATATGTGATACAGATTATCCATGCTTTCCTCCTTCTATGAGGCGCTGTAACCTTAATGCTGCTTCGCCATCAAGACTACGCATCGCATTAATAAAGTCATCTAAGGAATGTTTATTCTCAGTCAGTTCAGTTTTGGAAACGTCCAGATATTCAATCAATCGATGCGGCGAGCTATAACGCCAGAACAGCGTCGGCGATAATTTTCGACGAAAATGCGCCGACATCAACTCTGCAAGTTTTACTGCCTTGAGCGAATCAATGCCCAAATCAGCCCAAGTGCGCTGCATCATTGATTCAGTAAAATCTTCGTCCCAATTCAGGAAATCCGCCAGCAGCGTGCGTAATTGCCCGGAAACCGATTTACCTGATTTACCTTCTATCTGATGCGCGGTAGATCGTGGCCCAGACAGAACACGAACCTGAGTAATAATCTCGGTAATAAATTCAGACGCCTCTACCCCATTGAGCAGATAGTGATTAAATGCCAGAACGAGGTTCATCTCTTTGTTGTGAGGCGCACCGATGAACAATGTTGACTGAGATGGCGGCACAATAACAGGTACAGCAAAGGTAGCACCATCGTTGCCGGTATACGAGATCATCATAGGAACATCAATATCAACGGGCAGTTTTTCCACATCGGGATCAAGAACACCATTCAAGTGTTGCCTGAACTCAAAAAAGCTCATGGTCTGCGTTTCCGGTACTTTTAACGAGCTCAAATCGCCTTTTTCATCCAGAAAAGCAATACCCAAGTTGATATCCGTATAAGTGTGATAACGCTCTTGATCCAGCGCTCTCGAACGCAACATCGGGAATTTTTTCAATGCCTGAGAAATCGCATAAGTGATGACCTGAAATGGCGTTATCCATTCCTGTTGCCCGGAGGTTTCCGTTAAATGATGAATGGCGTTATCAACAAGCTCAATCGGTAGTGGTTTAGCTGCCCAACAAGGTTGTACCGTAGCACTATTTAACCGTATTGCACGATTAAGACGCTGCTGATCTCTGGACAGAAAACCCACATTGTCATTTTCTGCATTGCTCTTTTCTGACGGCTTAGTTTCACGGTACTGCTGGAGGTAATCATCTATATGACCAGGCAATAATGTCCCATGTTTTTCCGCCAGTTGGCTAAGAATGTGCGGCTCAATTTGGTGTTCTTGTGCGTACTGACGGGTTTTTGGCGGAATACGCGCAGGAGGAGCGGATACTTCTGGAGCCGCCTCTACTTTCTCTATTTTTTCTACTTCCTCCGCCACTCTCTCCATTTTCTCCGGCGGAGGCGTTAACTCTTCACTGACAGAGGAAGGCTCTGCCATCTCGCCAACAGCTCTGATGACTGCAATAGGCGATCCAACAGGGATAATATCATTTTCCGCCGCCAACCATTTTTCCAAGATCCCCTCAACATCAGACTCAATAGTAAAGGCGGCCTTATCCGTCTCCATTTCATAAACAGGTTCATCACGCTTGACATGATCCCCCACCTGCTTAAGTAACTGGATGATGACGACTTCAGTGGTTCCTTCTCCCATCGGGGGAATAAGCAACTGTGCCATAAGTTCTCCTTAGCTCATTACCGCATAGACGGAGGCCAAAATGTCATCCGTGCCGGGTAAAACAGCTTTCTCTAAACAAGGATTAAAAGGAATATGAATATCTTCACGCGTCACCAAGCGCGGAGGTGCCAATAAAGAGAAGAAATTGTCATTCTCATCCAAAATATCAGCAATAATGGATGCACCAACACTGGCCGTCCGGGTATCCTCCTGTACAACGATAAGCCGCCCGGTTTTGCGTAAAGATTCCGCAATCCGTTGTTTATCCCAAGGTACCAGACTACGTAATTCAATCACTTCAATGTCAATATTGTCTTTTTCCGCCTGAAGAGCTGCCATAGTCGCAAGTTGAATCGTATTTCCCCAAGCAACCAGTGTAATATCTTTTCCTGCCCTGACGATATTTGCCTGCCCAAGCGACACCGGACTCACCAACCGACGCTCATGGCGCTCTCTCATAAGGTGTTTAGGGATCAGGATCAGACTCGGCATATCCAGACTTAACGCGGTACGGAACAATGCGACGGTATCAGCCGGTGTCGTTGGAACAAGAACGTTAATACCGGGAATATGCGCCAGGATACCGTCCGAGCTTTGGCTGTGCCATATACCGCCGCCAGGGAGATAAGCGCCATAAGGAGCATATATCACTACCGGACAGCGCCATTTTCCTACCGTTCTCCAACTTAAAGTGCCAAGTTGTGACTGTAACTGATTGAGACCTAGCCCAACAAAGTCAATAAATTGCAGTTCAACAATCGGACGCCAACCACAGGCGGACAATCCAACAGACGAACCAATAATTGTGGCTTCTGAAAGGGGAGCATTAATAACACGATCAGGATAGCGAGTGGATAAGCCACGGGTGAAACCAAAAACACCACCTTTAGGATCTTCAATATCCTCACCAAATAGCAGCACATTCGGATGCTGACTCAATGCCTCGTCCAAAACCTGATTTACCGCTTTGACCTGTGTCTCTTCGGCTTCCATCTCAACATGTACGGTAGGCGTTCCTTCACGATTGCATAAATAGGTACTGACACTTGCAGGATCCGGCTCTTCTTCGTGGTAAACACGCTCAAATATTTCCGCGACATCCGCTTTAATGCGCTCTTTTTGTTCAGCCAGAGCTTGCTCGGTAATCGCTCCTTTTTCCTTTAAATAAGCGACATAATTTTCAATAGGATCCTGTAGTACCTCCAGTTCATCCGGGGTACGGTACAGTTTGTGAGAATCTGAATTGGAATGAGAATCTAACCGATCCATACGACAAACCAATATGCAGGGAGTCCGCTCAAATCTCGCCTTATTGAATACCTCCTGTGCAACAGGAAACAAAGTTTCCGGTTTGCGGGCATCAACACGGCGAATCAAACACTCGTTAAATATTCCCAACCGATACGGAGCCATCTTCTCCGTTGAGGTACTAATACCCAATTTATTATCGGAAACCACAAAGACTACCGGCAAACGCCTTTCAACTGCAAAGCTGACCGCTTCATAAAATTCTCCCTGCCGAGTCGCCGCATCGCCGACACCACACACGACAAGCCCATTTTTATTGTCCAACACGCTTGCCCAGGCGGCTCCAGCCGCGGGAATACATTGGGTTCCGGTCAAGCTGACTACCGAGAAGATATTATGCTCTTTGGAGCAGAAATGATTCGACATGGTTCGGCCGGCCGAGTGAGAAGTGGCCTTACCCATAAGTTCCCTTGTCATTTCAACAATAGACATACCACGCGCTAATACTAATGCCCGATCACGATAGTAAGGAACCAGTACATCATTCTTTTCCATAAGCTGAGGCAACACAGCCAACCCTTCATGTCCAGCAGCCGACACATGGAACCAAGCTCGACCTTGTCGTGTGACTATCGCACTACGATTATCAAATTCCCGTGACAGCAGCATGTCATAAAGTAACTTTTGCTCATCCAAACAATCATTAATTGAAGGGCTGTGTTCCTTAAGAGGTACTTCATTGATCTGTACGTCTATCACTCTCTTTTTCCTCACAAATAGTTAACGTGGTAGTTGTCGTTATTGCGCTTAATGCTTGATAAAAAAGCGAATACGGGGTAGTCCCGTTCATGATTACTTGAGAGACTATAGATCCCGATATAAGAAGTGAATGTAGGGCTATTGCCTACACGAATTGCAAAAGACAGAGGTATACGGTCACAATTTTTAATTACGTTTATACCCGTCATCTTTCAAGTTGCCTCTTTGTTGGCTGCACTCACTCACCCCGGTCACATAGTTCGCTATGCTCCCGGGGATTCGCTCCCTTGCCGTCGCGATGCATCTTGAAATCCATTGGGTATATACACCTAACATGGGGGGAAAAATTATCTCCATAACCAGAAATGGTTTCGGTCGTCATGGTATTCCCTAAATTTTTATCATTGTCCTGAACATAATGTGACACCATTTAAAAAACTCCAACCGATGAACAACCGCCATTCGTTAAGAGTAGGGCCAACAAGCACCGGCATTTCCATGATTACAATACAATATAATCACAATACAATTAAAAAATAGGTTCTTACCTATATCTTTGAGCTCTGCAATGATAAGACATAGGAATAATTCATTACTTTGCTAAATTATTTTGATAATCAGATTTTTTCGACAAGCTTTTCATTAGGTATTTTTATGTTTAACCAAGACATAGCCTCAATAATAACACGTATTATATCAATCGAACTTGAGCCTTTATGCTCACATTAGAATTCATTATGTTTTGTGATGAATATCAATAATGACCTCCTCATATCAAACAATAGATAAAGCTGAATTGACGACATCATCCAGCATCAATCCTGATATTTTATAAAAATTTAGCTTATTATCTCTTATGTTTTATCATAAAAAAAACTGTAGTAATGCGGGAATGATCACAAAAAGGGTAGCAAAAAATTTAACTATATGATTATTATGAAGTTATCATCCCAAACAGCGCTGATATTATAATGCAATCAGTAGGATATCAACATATAAAAATATATTTCATAACCTTTTGAATATATTACCAATCATTCAAATAGTAAATTTAAAAAATGATAAGATAAAATATAATTCCCAACAGATTGATTTTAATGAATTTATCTCTATAAATAATAGAATCAAATGTATCATTTCCACACTTCGAAAAATGATTAATTCATGCAATTATTTCTACTTCAGATACTCTTTCTCATTTCAAATAACAACAACTTTGACAGCCCCCTTTGTTTAACATTGACAAACAATTCCAGCACTTTCGTACCATGCCAATCATTCCTGTTGATCTTGAAAACGCAACCTTGACCACTCGGTGGTGGAAATCCATTCCACCGTTACTTATCTTTCATACCGAATTTGAGTATTCGATCACAATAGCTTTATCTGGTTAGTAGAGTTGATTGCGATCTGCTAATCAACTCAATTATCTTTTAGCCCAAAAACCAGCTTGATAATTTAACTACGATATAATAACTCATATCCCAAAAGGATAGCATATCATGAAAAACCTTCACTATCTGATTGTCATACCAGGATTAATATTTTCAGCCTCTGCCCTTGCTTCACCCACCAATAGCATCGAGGCACGCCTGGATGCACTGGAGCAGCGACTGCAACAAGCAGAACAGCGAGCTGCCCAAGCAGAAGCACGAGCCACTGCCGCCGAGCAACGCGCACAGCAACTAGAACAGCGCGCTATCGAAACCAAACAACAGACCATACAAATAGCACAAAGCACCACTCCGCTGGAAAACAGTGCTTCATCAACCAGCAACTTGAAATTGAATGATTTTGGCGATCTAAAATTGTACGGCGATGTAGAATTCAATCTCGATAGCGCCAGCCGAACCGGTCAGCTTACTTCACTTAAAACCAGCGATAATAAAGACTGGAAACCTGGCGACAAAGAGCGTTGGAATGTTAATGGCCGCATTTTGATCGGGCTGGACGGTTACCGCCGTGATCAAAACAACAACTTTGCCGGCTTTAGAGTGCAACCATTAGCAGACATGACTGGCAAAATGAATCTCGACGACGCCGCTTTTTTCTTCGGCAATGAGAAAAACTGGCAGGTAAAAATCGGGCGTTTTGAAGCTTACGATATGTTCCCACTCAACCAAGATACTTTTATTCAGTATTCTGGTAATACCGCCAATGATTTGTATGCCGATGGTTTCGGCTATATCTACATGATGAAAGAAGGACGTGGCCGCAGTAACAGCGGGGGCAACTTGATGCTGAGCAAATACGCTGGCAACTGGTATTTCGAACTCAATACTCTACTTGAAGATGGCACTTCGCTATTCCGAGATAACACTTACCACGGCAACACACTGGAAAATAAAAAAAATGTCGCCTATTTGCGCCCGGTAGCAGCCTGGAAAAAAGATCAGTTTAGTGCAGCCATAGCGATGGAGAGTAATGTCGTCAATAACGCCTATGGCTACCAGAATAATCAAGGGCAATGGGTCGATCAATCCAGACGCAATGGTTACGGCATGACATTAAATTGGAACGGTCTGGAGACCGATCCTGATGATGGCATTGTCGCTAACCTGAATACCGCCTATCTGGATGCCTCAGATGAACATAATTTCACTACCGGAATTAATGTGATGTGGCATCGTTTCGAACTGGGTTATATCTATGCCCATAACAATATCAAAACGTTCAATACTGACGATACAACCGCATATATTAATCACCCATTCAATGAGCCGGGTAAATACGATATAAATACCATCCATATGTCATATCAGATTCCTAATATTATGAATATGAAAAACTTTAATCTCTATCTTGGCGCCTACGTCTCTATGCTGGAAGCAAATGCCAACAACAAAATTGCCAACAGTAATAATGACCGACGCTACGGCGCACGCGCCAGATTTAAATATTTCTTCTAATTGCAAACTAATGGGTGTGCAGGACCAAGACGAGCAATGTCTCCAACTATCCACTACGGTTGGGTTCATAAAACATCTTGCGAAACTGGAAAAATAATCATGGCTACTTACAGAGAACTGTTGGCTAAAGAAAGTCCTGAAATGCAGGCACGAGTCGCGGAACGGGTCGAAGAAGCCAGTATCCAGATCGCCCTTAGCCAACTGCGTGATGAGTTAAAAATTTCACAAACAGAATTGGCCGCTGTTATAGGGGTTAAACAGCCTTCCGTTGCTCGGATGGAACAAGCTGACAATGATCCAAGGCTATCAACACTTAAGCACTATGTGAAAGCATTGGGCGGTGAATTGAGCCTTGAGGTGACTCTTCCAACAGGTAAGCGCATAGCTTTCCACCTTTAAGGAAGAAAGTCCGCAGAGCGGACTTTCTTCAGATCATTGACAACGTGCTGTTTTTTATCCGGCACTTTGGTTTAATTAATCTCGGTTTCGTTTAAAAATAGCGATATCACAATCCCGTAAACTCAAGCTCGGTTTTTAGGTTGGAATGTATAAGCAATTAGTCCAGCGACGATTTCCAATAAAAAACCGATCTGATTACAGTGTCTTAAATGCTCTATCTGAGAAATATTTCTTGAGTTGGTCCACGACTGGTTCTATCAAAAGTTTATCCCTGAGAGATAAAGACACATCAATAATATATTACATTCTTCACCTTGATTATGTATTTTAGCATTATATTTAATCTAAAAAAAAATAAAAACAAATAACGTAGAAATATATCTCCTATTAAATTAACTTATTGAAAAAATTAATAATTATATTATAAGTACTTTTAAAGCATATTAGTTACCATTAAACACACCACGTTCAGTACCATTACCCCAATTTTATTATAATTCCCCAATTATTCATATGGTTTAAAGATCTATTTTAATCCATGTTGAGTACCAGTATTAATACTAAAATCCGTAAAACAGATAAATGGAAGATAGAATTTAATGAGTATAGTGCCGTTCCTACAAGGAATAATCAGACAAAGATCGTATTAATAAAAGATTAGCATGAAAAATTAAATCCACGTTTTCTTCCGAAGATAGTAAGAATTGATGGATATTTGAAAAATTGGCAATCTATTTATATTCAAAAAATATAAATGGCAGAATTTTATTACTGACAAGCCTTTACTAGCTAAACTGGCACTAGATAGTCCATTAATTTCTTGAGTTGATGATATACCAGATTTAAAATCAATTAAAAATAATATAATATTCTAACACCCCTTTATATGTAAATTTTTTTTGACAAATAAAAAATAAAAACCCAAGTTGACATTGTATATTCTGCGATCTATTTTCTAATTAAATTTTAATGAAAATATTTTTATTGTTAGGCTGTTTATATGATTGGCGGAAGTTACAGCAAAGGCGCTTCACCCATTAAAAAAGGGTTAAAATAATGATGTTTAATAATGAGTTAGGATTTTCGAGTCATGAAATGATCAGTGAAGAATTTAGATAAAAAAATTGACTTTACTAATCCTTATGCGCTGCTAGCCAGGGATGATAAAGGAAAGATGGATGTCAAAGTATTGTCGGAGGACGCTATTGTTTCACCCAGCAAGAAAGGCAATGCTATTGAGGTGATTAATTCACTCAAAAAACGGTTGTTATACTATAGTAGATTTGTCTAATGGCCTATTGATTTAAAACTATCTCTCTCATTTATCTAGCAATATTCTTTACTATCTGACTTGTCAGAAATTGATTGATTGATTTTGTAGATCGACAAAAAGCATGGCAATGTTGTTGTACTTACTATGCGAAATCGAGATATTCTTATTTATAGGTGTTTTTTTAAATCATTAAATATAACTAAATAATCTTTTAAGTTAATTAGTATTAACTGGTTTTTCCTAAGATATCGTAATTAATTTAATACGATGTCATCGTAGTTCACCCTAATAAAGAGATATTACAATGGGCTGGAATATATTTATTAACGCACCAGATAGTTACCGTCTTACTACCGCACATATCCGCAACAGCTTGCATCAACAAGGGTTTGCCACTTTCAATGCCACCGATCTTGACCTTTCTGACAGTGAAAAAATCGATCTTATCTCTCTGTGTGAATTATCGAAGTCACTGCCGTTAGATCGATTTGGTGAAGATGGTCGTCACCGCAGTTATTGTGAAGGAGTGTGGAGCCGTGAAACAGAAACTATTGATTGGAAAACAGGTCATCAGCAGCCAGATGGTAGTATAGAGATTGATTATCATCAGGGAAGTGAATATCAACCTGAATTTGGTGGCGTGGTACGTAAATTCCTGCGCATGCCTGATGAAATACTGAATAAAGGACTGCTTAATAAACTCATTTGGCACGATCTGAGTCTAACCGGCATGGCAGAGCATTATTCCCGTTTGCTGTGTGGTGTACATTTGATCCGAATGCAAGCACTACCTGGTAAACCGGCAAAAATTACGCCTAACTGTTTCCATCGTGATGGTCAGCCGTTCACCGCTGTACATTTGATTGAACGTTACAATGTCGAAGGCGGTGCAACGCATATCGCGCCGCCTTTTTATGCAAATTGCCAGCTTGAAGAAGTCCCTGCTCATAAGATAACTCGCTTTACCCTTAATGATCCCCTTGATAGCTACATCATCGACGATGCAGCGATTTGTCATTACATCAATCCCGTAACTTGCGATGAAAACTCCAGCGTTGGAGTCCGTACTATCATTCTGATTGATTTCACCCCGCTAGAACAGAGTGACACGTGTTCCCAGTAGCGCTTTTGTCACGAAAACGGCCGACAACCAGGAACGATAGTTTTTACGGCAATCACTAAGCTTCAAGAACCCTTTTATCTTAGGAAAAATGTTGTGAGTAATCATTCAAACACCTCATCAAATGTTCCGTTCTTATTGCCAACACCTGCTCAACGCAGGCTATGGCTTATTAGCCAAGGAAATATGGACTCAGCATTATATAACGTGCCATTTTCGTTACGTTTGCGTGGTACGTTAGATAGGAAAGCGCTTGAACAAACTATTATTTTTATGATTGAGCGTCACCCCGTGTTGCGTTCACAATTTCATGTTCTCAATGGAGAATTGCAGATAACGTTGCATCCGCAGTGGCCTGAATTACGTATCAGTGATCTCAGCTATTACTCCCCGGAAGAATGCGAAACCAAAATAAAGTCAATCTATAATAACGAAGCCAGATATTGTTTTAATCTCAGTAACGATTTGCCTTTTCGTTGTTTATTGCTTCGTCGGCAAGAAAACGATCATCAGTTGATATTTACGCTTCACCATATTGTATTTGATGATTGGTCTACTCACGTTTTTCTTAATGATTTTAGCCATGCCTATAACCAGTATAAAATCGGTCAACAACCTAAGTTGGCAGCAATTACCTACCCGCATGTCAGTGACTCTGTAACAGATATTCATATGAATAGCGCCCGTCGGCAACGCTTACGCAGCTATTGGGGAAAACAGCTCGCGGAATTGCCTGAATTACATAAATTACCCACAGATCGGCCGCGGCTATTGGAACAACGGGGATGTGGCGCGGTATATCAGACGTCACTTCCTCTATCTTTCGTTGGACGTATTTCTAAAATCTGCCAACGTTATGGATTAACACCTTATATGGTGGCGATTTCCGCTTTTGCAGTATTACTGAATCGTTATTCACACGATGACGACATCGTTATTGGCAGCCCATTTGCGAATCGTCACAGTATTGATGAACATGTCCGTCTTGGCTTTTTTATCAATTTGTTACCACTGCGTTTTCGCTTTAATAAAGGGATAAGTTTCAGTGATCTATTGGTCCAAGCGCGCGATATATTGCTTGATGCATATGAAAATGCTGATTTGCCGTTTGATGAGATTGTCGATGTGGTACAGCCCCTGCGTTCTCTGAGCCATCCCCCTGTTTTTCAGATTATGTTTGATTATTTGAAGAGTCCGGGACAAGCATTGCAACTGGGTGGATTAGAAGCAGAAATACAATTTATCCATTCTGATACTGCTAAATATGATTTGACGTTATCGATAGAAGAATCCCCGACCTCACTACTCTGTCTGGTTGAATTTGATACCGATTTGTTTGATAACCTCACCATTATTCGCATGGTGAATCACTATGAGAAATTGTTGGATTCCTTGTTAAGTGAACCTGAACGTTCTGTCGCCACATGTAGCATGTTGCCGCCAGAAGAGCTGGAAACACTGGCTCGCTTCTCTCGGCCGGCAGAACCTCTACCTATATTGGAATTTATTTCAGTAGCTGAACGCATCAAGTCACAGGTGCGTAATAATCCAGATGCACGAGCGATTGTTTGGCGTGATCAACGTTTCACCTATGCTCAACTGGACGAGTACGCGCAATGCCTGCTCGCGAAGATGCGCCAGTGTGGCGTTGGGCCGGGTAGCCGGGTTGCAGTATTGATGAGCTACCGGCCAGAAATTGTCATCTCTTTTTACGCTATTCTCTCTGCCGGTGCGGTTTATGTGCCGTTGTCCCCCTCTGATCCTCGCTTCGCCGATAAGATAAATGATGCACAGCCAGTACTGATCCTCACCAGTGAACAGGATGCTGTTAATTTGCTTGATTTTCGTGCCATTGTGCTGGAAGTTGATGGGCTGTTTCGTCAACCAGCGCCGCCGGATGTGCAACCAATCTGGTCAGTTCAGGAGAGTGATTCAGCCTATGTTATTTACACTTCTGGTTCAACCGGTAATCCAAAAGGAGTAGAGGTAAGCCACGGTAGTCTGCATGCATCGTTCCATGCCTGGTGCCATGACTATCGTTTCACCCAACCCGGTGAGCCGGTATCACTACAACTTGCTGCACCTATTTTCGATCTCAGTATAGGGGATTTCAGTCGTACTCTGGGCTGTGGTGGATGCTTGGTTATGTGTCCGCGTGAGTGGTTGCTAGATGCCCCTGAAATGCACCGCTTAATGATGAGCGAAGGCGTGACCTTCGGTGATTTTCCTCCTGTGGTACTGCGTCAATTAATTCAGTTCTGTCAGGATAATGGGAAACGTCTGGATGGATTATCAACACTGGTATGTGGAGCTGATGTCTGGTTCGGTCATGAGATGCATGCAGCACAAGCGCTGTGCCGCCCAGACGCGCGTATTCTGGGTTCTTACGGTGTAACTGAAGCAACCATTGATAGCACTGTTTTTGATCCAGAAACACATCCATTGGAAGCCGGGCGAGTAATTCCATTAGGTAGGCCGCTGGCTAGCTGTGAGCTATTCATTGTTGATAAACACCTGCAACAAGTGCCGATTGGCGTTAGTGGTGAATTATTGATTGCGGGTGTTACCGTAGCAAAAGGATATCTCAATAATCCTCAACTCACGGCAGAGAAATTTATTACCGGCAAATTCGATAGCCAAGGCCGTTTTGTGGCAGACAATAACAATAATAGCAGTACGCGATTCTATCGTACCTCAGACATTTGCTGTTTCCTGGCTGACGGCACTATTGATTTCATGGGACGCAGTGATCATCAGGTTAAAATTCGCGGTTTTCGCGTCGAGTTAGGCGAGGTGGAGAGTGCATTACTGGAACACGCAGATGTGCGCCAGTGTGCGGTTGTCGCCTGTAATGACAGTACAAATAATAAAGTGCTGGTCGCCTATGTTGTGTCATCGGCTGATACTGACAAGTTACGTGGTTATTTGTCCCTGCGGCTACCCAGCCATATGATGCCGCGTGCTTTGGTGTTTCTCGATAAATTACCAACCACCCCTAACGGGAAGGTTGATCGCAAGCGCTTGCAAGTTCCAGATTTTTCGCTACCAGAAAATCAGGAATCTATGGCAGAACCGACTAACGCCTGTGAAGAACAATTGCTGGCATTATGGAGAACAGCATTAGGGGTTCAGGTCATCGGTACGGAAGATAATTTCTTCTATTGTGGTGGCAATTCATTAATTGCTGCCAATCTGATTACACAGATCAATAAGACATTTAATGTTCAGCTTAAGCTTTCCACTATTTTCAATCATCCGACTATCGTCGGGTTAGCCTCGTTACTGGACAGTATTGAAAAGGACAGCGTTAAAAAGAGCGGTGCGAAACAGAGTATTACTGTGCAACACGTTTCACAGGTCAGTGATTTACTCTCATTCGGTCAGCGCAGTTTGTGGTTGATTGCGATGCAACGGCCGGATGATTGCAGTTACAACTTGCCTTTCACATTGCGACTGCATGGTAATCTGCATTTTAGTGCATTAATGCAAGCGCTGAATGACGTCATGCAACGTCATGATGTATTGCGTACCACATTCTCTAGCCAAGTCAGCAAAGTAAGCGGGCCGGATGGAACATCCAGTTTTGAACCCAGTTATCAGGTTGCGTCTGCATTAACGCTAACCCTGCGCCAGCAAAATATCGCCGGCGATGAGTCAGCTCTGGCACCGAAGTTGCGGGAAGAAGTGATGGCAAGTTTCAATCTCGCCAATGGGCCACTCATCCGTGCAGTACTGTTTACGTTATCCCCGCAAGAGCATGTGCTTTGTATTACTCTGCACCACATTATTTCCGATGGCCGTTCGCTGGCAATACTTTTTGATGAGTTACGGCACTGCTATCAGGCACGTCTGGTCGGTAAGGTCCCCACACTACCCGTGTTGGAAGCAAACTATGGGCATTTCATTACCTGGCAGCGCACTCGACTGACTGAACCAGCGGTACAGCAACAGATTCATTTCTGGCGTCAACAATTGGCGGATGCGCCAGCGACTCTGATACTGAATGAGATGGCTGCGCCAACTGACGAAGCGGCTGCAATAAGTTGTGTTGTTCCCCAGGTGTATGTTGAAGGTGTAGAGAAACTGGCTCGCGAGCAAAACTGTACACCGTTTATGGTCTGGTTGAGTTTATTTGCACTCCTGTTGCGCCAGCAAAGTGGTGAGCAGGATCTTATAGTCGGAACACCGGTGTCGCTGCGCACCATACCTGCATGGGATGCGCTGATTGGCTACTTTGCTAATACTTTGCCGGTACGTATCAATAGCGGTAAGTTGCAAACTTTTCAGCAACTCTTGATGCATACGCGACGGGTTAGTCTCGACATCCTTGAAAATCGTGATTTGCCGTTCGATTATTTGGTACAAACACTCAATTTGCCTCGTATGGCAGGTAAAAATCCTGTTTTCCAAACTATTTTTTCCTGTGAATTGGATCAATCAAACGATGCAACATTGGGGGACATGAAGGTTTCAGACGTCGAGTTGGGGGACTATCGCGCCAAAATTGATTTGGAACTGGCTATTAACCGGGTAAATGGTCAGGTTTACGCTCACTTTATGGCAATGCCGGGGGTGTTATCTGCCGTTACTCTGGGACGGATGAGTAAGCATTTGCTGGCTATGTTGCCACAAATCATTGAAAAACCAGATACTGCATTGGCTGATTTGTTGGCGATTAATTCTGGCGATATTGCTCAACCAGAACTCGCTGTTGATAAACCACAGGGGCTGTTTCAGTTATTTCAGCAGAACCTGTCCCGGTATAGTGAACATGTGGCGCTGGAAAGTGATGAATTAAGTCTGAGTTATCAGCAGCTTGATACATTGACGGCATATGTGGCGCAGCGACTACAACAAGCAGGTGTAGGCCGTGGTGATCGAGTTGGCATTCTGATGGGGCACCATCCACATAATGTCACGGCGATGCTGGCAATTAACCGGATCGGTGCGGTGTTTGTGCCGCTGGCTCCTGATAACGCCGAACCAGCAAATCGGTATGTGATTAATAATGCGGAAATAAAAGCGATATTGTGCCGAAATGAAACAGCGCCTCTGTGCCAGCGTCTTGGTCTGGCGGCAATTAATATCGATGAGTTAGATATAGCCAATGCACCCTATATGACTATGGAGGCGATCTGTCAGCCGGATGATTGTGCTTACGTTATTTACACTTCTGGCTCAACGGGTAAACCGAAAGGTGTTGCTGTCACCCACCGCAGTGTCTGCCATAACATTCTGGCAATCCGCGATGAGCTGAGGCTTGAACCTTCTTCTCGCATAGTGCAGTACTCCTCGCCCGTGTTTGATGTGATGTTGGGAGAAATTTTTCCAGCGCTTGTAGCGGGTGCTTGCGTGGTCTTCGGTAAGAAACAGCAACTGTTGCCTGGCAGTGATCTGACAGAGTGGCTGGCACATAAACAGATTACGCATATGTGGATTGTACCTTCCGCGTTGGCGATAGTGCCGTTAGTACCGCTGCCTAATCTCCAGGTGCTTATCGTAACCGGTGAACCTTGTATGCCCGAAGTCGCCCAACGTTGGTCTGTAGGGCGCAGGCTGATGAATGGATACGGCCCTACTGAATGTGCGATTGTGGTATCCCTTACCGATTATCATGCCGAAGGACAAAATCTAGTGCTGCGTCCAATGGGCGATGTCCGCTTCCATCTGCTTGATGAACAGAGAAAGCCCGTGGCACCGGGGGAAATGGGTGAACTTTATTTAGCGGGAACCTGTGTTGCACAGGGCTATTTGGGTATGGATGAAAAAACCGCTGAGGTGTTTTTACCCGATAGCTTTGCACCACAATTAAAGGCTCGTATGTACCGTACCGGCGACATGGTGCGCCAACGCATGGATGGCGCACTGGAGTTTGTTGGTCGGGTTGACCGTCAGGTAAAAATCCGTGGTCATCGAATTGAACTGAATGCTGTGCGTGCCGCCCTAAGTGCGTTACCGGGTGTACGTCAGGCCGAAGCGCTGGCGATCACCGATAGCCAAGGGAATAAAGAGTTGGCGGGATACATTGTCGGCGAAACCAGCCGCAGTGAGATCCTGAGCGAATTACGCCAACAGGTTAATGAAGTGATGGTGCCAACAGCGCTGTTCTTCCTTGATGCCCTGCCTACCGGTATTACGGGAAAAGTCGATCTGAAAGCGTTGGCTGAAATGAAACTGACACGTGCCGGTCAGCATCAATCTTCTCCTTTGTCAGCCAAAGTTGTGTCATCACTCAGTCGCGTTGAGGCTATCTGGCGTGAACTGCTGGAGAGGGATGAGATCGGTTATGACGAAAACTTTTTCGATGCTGGCGGCCACTCACTACGGGTTATGGCGCTATTCCAGCAATTGAATGAGGCGTTTGGTGGAGGCTTGTCTGTGACCGATATTTTCGCTCATCCCACCATTCGACAACAGGCTCAACTACTGGACACGCTATCGCAGCAAAAAACACCTGTTGCAGTCGCAGTCACACCGCTGATAGTCACTGAAAAGAGAGCAAGACCAACGTTGGATGTTTCGACTCAGGATAGCAATGCCATTGCGATCATTGGTATGACTGGCCGCTTCCCACAAGCGCTAGATCTCGACACTTTTTGGCAGCAGTTGTTGGCAGGTTACGATGCCAGTGTGGAGTTGTCTGACGAGGAATTGTTACAACGTGGTGTCGATCCAACGCTGTTAAGTCACCCACAGTTTGTCAAACGCGCACGTTTGCTGGAGGGTTGTGCGGAGTTTGATGCACGTTTCTTTGGTTATTCATCACGTGAAGCGCAGGTGATGGACCCGCAACAGCGGTTGTTTCTTGAAATGGCATGGGAAACGCTGGAACTATCTGGCTACGGCAATGATAGTACACCGCGTTCAGTAGCTGTCTTTGGTAGCAGTGGCTTCAATTATTACCTGCTGGAAAACGTCATGCCAAATAAAGACCGGATGCACCTCGACCCCGGTCAGTGGCAAATAGGTAATGACAAGGATTTTATCGCTACACGTACTGCTTACAAGCTGAACCTTAGCGGACCGGCTGTCAGTATTGGCACCGCTTGTTCGTCATCACTCACCGCTATTCACTTTGCCTGCGAAAGCTTACGACGCGGTGAATGTGACATGGCATTGTCAGGTGCTGTAGCGCTGGACCCGCAACAGGTTGGCTTTGTCCATGTCAGTGGTGGAATTATGTCTCCAGATGGCCTTTGCCGACCATTTGATGCGGCGGCCAACGGTACAGCCAGCGGCAGTGGCGGTGGGATGATATTACTAAAACGTCTGTCCGCTGCTTTAGAAGATGGCGATACCATCCATGCGGTAATTAAAGGTTCTGCTGTCAATAATGATGGTGCACAAAAGGTGAGTTACACGGCACCAAGTATTGACGGCCAATCTTCAGTGATCAAAGACGCACTACGTAATGCCGGGGTATCGCCTGCCAGCATCAGTTATATCGAAGCACATGGTACGGCGACCTCTTTAGGCGATCCAGTAGAAATACGTGCGCTGACTCAGGCTTTCCTGGAACAATCTGATGGTGAAGTGTTACCTGTAGGGAGTTGTGCAATAGGCTCTGTGAAAGGAAATATAGGACATATTGATGCTGCTGCCGGTATAGCCGGTGTAATCAAAACCGTGTTGGCGCTGCGTCACCAGACTTTGCCACCAAGTATTCACTATCATCAAGCCAATCCTGCGATCCACTTCGAACAGACCCCGTTTTCTGTAATCAATACAGCATGCCCTTGGCCGCAAACAAGTAAGCCACGTCGTGCCGGTGTAAGTTCTTTCGGCATTGGCGGCACTAATGCGCACCTTATTCTGGAGGAAGCTCCGCGTCAGCAAGATGTCCGTATATTAGATAACGAGTGCTGGCATCTGCTGCCGATTTCAGCGAAAACGCCACAAGCGCTAATTCAGCAAGGGGAACGCTTGGCAGTCGCACTGACTACCGGTAATGAGCCATTGGCGGATATTGCCGGGACTTTGCAACAAGGACGCAGCGCTTTCAGTGAGCGTGCTTTTGTTGTGGGAAGAGATCGGGAGCAATTAATCAATCAACTACGCCGACTATCACCACAGACTAAGACTATGAGTCGCAAACAACAGCCTCGATCGGTGATTTTTATGTTTCCGGGACAAGGCAGTCAGTCTATTGAAATGGGTCAATCGCTCTATCTACGTAATGGTGTATTCCGCCAGCAATTTGATCGCTGTGCCGAACTGCTACAGCCACACATCAAACTGGATATCAGGCAGTTAATTTATCCGCAATCGGAACGCGACAATGCTGTCAGCCGGTTAAATGCTACACGTTATACTCAGCCTGCGCTGTTCACTGTTGAGTATGCGCTGGCCCGCCAGCTACAAGCTTGGGGTATTACCCCCCAAGCAATGATTGGTCATAGCCTCGGTGAACTGGTTGCGGCCTGTGTAGGGGGTATGCTTGAGCTGGAAGATGCACTGGCATTGGTAGCAAATCGAGCTGCAATCATGCAGCGCCAGCCCACAGGGGCAATGCTGGCGGTACAGGCATCATCTGAACGTATGGTTTCGCTGGCACCAGAGTGTGAATTTGCAGCGCTCAACGGGCCTGAACAGTGCGTGATAACTGGCAGCCATGACAATATTGCGGTACTGGAAGAGCAATGCAACAAGGCAGATATTTCTTGCCGGCGACTAACGACATCACATGCATTTCATAGTTCATTGATGGATGCTGCCGCGCAACAGATGCGGGAATTCAGCGCAGGCTTCACGCTACAATCCAGTACCATTCCGATGATATCCAATATCAGTGGCAGTTGGTTCAGTGAACAAGATCGCGATAATTCTGGTTATTGGGGAGATCATCTGCGTCGGCCGGTACGCTTTTATGATGGTATTCTTACGTTGCTGAACCATTTTGACAATCCAATCCTGCTTGAAGTCGGTCCAGGGCGTGCACTGACCAGCATGCTGAAAGATCTACAGCAGAAAGGCCAGGCTCAGACACTAACCACGATGCGCCATACTCACCAGCAGAAACTGGATGAAGAGGTACTGTTCAATACCATCGGGCAATTATGGCAGCAAGGAGTCGCTATCGATTGGGCTGCATTTGGTCATTCACACAAATTACATCGGGTTATACTGCCTGTGTATCCCTTCCAACGCCAACATCTCTGGCTGGCACCTCCTGTCACTACATCAGCCGCAGTAATGAATACACTACCGGCTTTCACACAGTTATCAGATAGAGAGGGAGTCACACAGTTTATTTGTAAGCTAGATGATAATGTCTGGTTTATTGATGAACATCGCATTTTCGCAGGGAAAGGTGTATTACCGGGCACAGGTTGCCTGGAATTAGTGCGCCGTGCTTTTCACGAATTGCAACCCGGGGGCACAGCTACTTTCAGTGAAGTTTACTTCCCCTCACCGTTGGTACTATCGTCAGGTGTTGAACGTCAGATACGCATCAGCTTGACCACCATTGATCGTAGCTTTGCCTTTACGCTGGAGTCTCGCGATGATGGTAATGATATGTGGCAACTTCATGCAAACGGCAACGTTACTGCCGTATGCTCTCCACCAGCAGAGATTGCTTCACCTTATGAGTTACGTCGGAATTTGCAGCTTGAAGCAGTTGCAGAGGCGCCGGAGCGGTTCAATCAGGCATTTGCTGACTATGGACCGCGCTGGCAATGCATTGCAGGTGTGTGGATGGGTGATCGCTGTGCGTTGGCACAGTTGCGACTCAATCAGGCATTTATCGATGATTTGCCTGATATTGCATTACATCCGGCTTTGCTCGACTTAGGCACGGTGTTCTTACATGCCTGTCTGTTGCCGGGTGATGCTTCAATACCGTTCCATTATGGTTCGCTGACGCTGCACCAGCCATTATGCGCCGAATTTTACAGTCTGGCGGTTGAAACGGCTCCACGGACTTATGACATAACGCTATTTAGTTGGGATGAGAGCCAGAATTGCAAGCAGGTGCTGGTTGAAATCCACGGTTACAATTTACGGCAGTTCAATTCTTTACCATTCCAGCCAGCAAGCGAGTCGAATGTAGTACGGTGGTGTCGTTACCCTCGATGGTTGCCGAAGCCTCTAGGCGAAGCAAAACAGAATCATGCGCCGTGGTTGATTTTTGGTGCCCAAGCCGCTGAGCTGAGTGATTTATGGGAAGCGGCGGCGCCCGGCAGTATCGTTGTTGAAGATGCTGATGAATTTCTGCAACAGAGTACCTACCGCTTTCGTTTGCGTAAGGATCAGCCCGAAGATTATCAACGACTGATAGATTGTCTGATACAGCAACAAATGCTACCAGAACGTATTATCTGGTGCTGGACTGCGGCAGGAATTTCTCAACCAGAGGCTGCATTTGAACAACTGGCGGCTGCAATTAAAGCGCTTACCGGTCATCACAGGGTTTTTAATATTACCCTAATTTCCCGTGGGTTACAGGCAGCCAAGGTGCTGGAAGCCTGTAATGCCGCACCCGCGCTTGGTTTGCTCGGAATATTGGCGGCCGAGTACCCGGGGTGTTCTGCACGTCATATCGATCTGGATGATGACACTGTTGCTACATATCAATCGCTGATTGCGGAACTGTATACGGATATGCAACCGGAAGAAGCAACAGAAGGAATACCAGTTACCAGCATTACGCTTAAGCAGGGTGAGCGTGAATTGCAGACATTTACTGAGCTTGATGAGATCCCGCACCGGCAAATTCTGCGTGATGGCGGTGTTTATCTAATTACTGGTGGGCTGGGAGGTATCGGTCAGTCACTGGCGCGTCACATCAGCAATAAATGCAGTAAGGTTAAACTCGGTATTTTGAGCCGCCGGGGAACTAATGCGGCAAGTGAAGCTTTACTCGATGTGTTACGGAAATCTGGTGCTGAAATCATGATGCTGTGCGCTGATGTTGCTGACGGTGTGGCATTAAATGAAGCATTGGCACAGATGCGAGCAAGATTTGGTGCTATCAACGGTGTGATTCATTCAGCGGGTATTGAAGCCAGTGGATTGCTGGAGCATGGCACGTCGCAGGATTGGCGGCATGTGATGGCGGCAAAAGTCAGTGGTACACAGCAATTGATGACGGCGATGAGTCAGGACTCTCTCGACTTTGTTCTGTTGTGCTCTTCACTTGCCTCATTGGTAGGTGGAATGGGTCAGGCAGACTATGCGGCGGCGAACCGTTATCTTGATGCTGTGGCACACTACTGGCGACAGCAGACTATACCGGTAACGTCAGTTAACTGGGATACCTGGGCAGAAGTGGGTATGGCCGTGGATTATGCTGCACGCCGTCAAGAAAGTGTGATTGGTCTCAGTAATCAAGAAGGCTGCGCTATTTTCGATCTGGCTATTGCCGGAAGGGAAGCACAGGTCGTTGTCAGTAAATTTACTCCTGTTCGGCGCGTACAATTGCAGAATTCATCGGCGATATCTGATTCTGCCAGCCCAGAGGAAGCAGTTCGTCAATTGTGGTATGAGCTACTGGGTGAAGAGACGATTAACCTGGAAGATGATTTCTTCGAGCTGGGCGGTCATTCGCTGTTGGCAACGCAGATGATCTCCCGTTTGCGTGACCATTTCCAGCACTGTCTGACGCTGGCGGAGTTTCTCGAACAGCCGACGATGGCACGTGTTGTCCGTTCACTATCTGACGATAAAAAGAGCCTGGCTCCTGAAAATGCTCATATCCGCTACTGCCTGGTACCAATTAATCACGGCGGTAATGGTAATTATTCACCTTTCTTTTGTGTGCCGGGTATGGGAGGCAATGTTACCCAATTTATGCCCCTGGCCGCGGCATTACCACGAGAACTGCCATTTATCGGTATGCAATATTTGGGGCTTGATGGAAAAACTGCGCCGCACCAATCGGTGGAAGAGATAGCAACACATTATATTGCCTGTTTGCGCTCGGCTCAAAAACAGGGGCCATATCATATCGGAGGTCATTCATTGGGCGGCAAAGTGGCTTATGAAATGGCACGGCAGCTTCATGCTGAGGGAGAAAGCATCGGTTCTCTGGTGCTACTCGACTCTGCCGCGCCACCCTATGCACCGGTTCCGTATCAGGAAGATGCTGATATTGCCAAAGTTATTCTTGGTATTTTTGCCTACTACACTGACCGACTGGAAATGATCGACAGCTTGGATGACGACGAAATGCGTGCATTACCCCGCGAGGCGTTACTAAGCTATATCAAAGAGCAGCTAAAACGTTTCTCGTTGATTCAGGCGCAGAATGATATGGGCTCAATTAACGGATTGTTCAATGTTTATCGGGCTGCGTCGGATATGTCACCGAAATATCGTCCAATACCCGTACAGTTGCCAATTCCTATGCTGTTAGTAAAAGCGGTGGAACCACTACCGAAAGGGGTTGTTGTGCCGGAGATCCGCGAGACCAATGCCTGGGGTTGGGAGAAGTTCTCCAGCCTTCCCATTCGTATCGCAGAAGTGCCGGGGAATCACTATAGCTGCCTGATGGAAGAGCACGTAGCACATGTATCGCGGGCGATAATCCATCACTTTCCGTCAATAATAAAAGGAGGACAGGTATGAATGATTCTTCCCCAACGGTTCACCTTCCTGAAAACCGCCAGCATAAACGCCGATTGGCCGTGATCCTAATGACATTGGCTGTGGATGCTTTGGGTATCGGGATTGTACTCCCGGTTTTACCCGATCTGTTGCGGGAGGTTGCCCCTCAACCACCGGAAGCGGGTGTGCCGTTAATCGGGTTATTTGTCTCACTATATGCTTTTGCACAGTTCCTTTTCGCCCCATTGTTAGGGGCGCTTAGCGACGCTTGGGGAAGGCGGCCGGTATTACTTTCAACACTGTTTGGCACAGCGCTGAGCTATACGCTGGTGGCGACAACACCGTCATTAGGATGGCTGGTAGCCGGTATATTTCTTTCAGGCTCCACTGCCGCCAGTACTTCCGCTGCATCAGCTTACGTAGCAGATGTGACACCAGAAGCACAGCGGGCAGCGCGTTTCGGTCTGGTCAGTGGTGTTCTTGGCTTCGGCATGGTTGCCGGGCCAGCCTTCGGAGGGTTATTGGGCATGATTGCACCGCGCCTTCCGTTTGTGATTGCTGGCTCACTGGCAGCCGTGAACGCTATTGCCGCTATGTTCGTTCTGAACGAAAGTCTGACCAAAGAGAACCGGCGTTCGTTCGACTGGCGCCGTGCCAACCCTTTGGGCAGCCTGAAACTACTGGCGACGGATGGGGTATTGAGACGACTGGTTTATGCTTCAGCTCTTGGCATGGTGGCTTATGGCATTTTTCTGGCCTGTTTTGTCTTACTCAATGAAATGCGTTTGGGCTGGGGACCACGTGAAAACGGTCTGGCTCTCACCGGGCTCGGCGTCGGGATCATCATAACGCAAACTTGGTTGCTAAAAATGTTCGTAGCGCACTGTAACGAATACCGCACAGCGATCATCGGTTACGGACTCTATATGTTGGCGTTTATCGCTTATAGCCTGGCGGTATCACCACTTATTGTTGCTGGTGCAATTGCTTTGCATGCACTGGCGTTGATCAGCGATTCAACGCTTCGTGCTTTGATTTCATTGCGTGCCGGTAATGAGCGACAAGGGGAATATCTGGGAGCACAGAACTGTATGTTGGGTCTGGCTATCACTGCTTCACCGCTGTTGGGAGCATTATTGCTGCATTTTTCATCTAGCCAAGGACAATCTCTCTATTTTCAAGGGTTTCCCTTTGTTATTGCTGTCGTTGTTTGCTTCTGCGCCATATTGATTTTGCTACGTGGTTCTCAGGCAGACATCACATTACGCAATTTATATAAATAAAAATATCACCAGCCTGTGAGGATTAATTATGAAACAACATCAAGGGAGCTATTACCCCCTGACCGCAGCACAGCAGGAAATTTGGCTGGCTGAACAATTAAATGTAAGCGCAGGAATTTATAACACGGGTTGTTATATCGATATTTCAGGCGCTATCGATATTGAGACACTTAACTCGGCATTGTCCCAGTTGATAGATGAAGCTGAATGTTTACGAGTGGTGGTTGTACCGCACCCACAAGGACTACAACAACAGATTGTTACCTCTCCGCAATGGAAATGTCCGCTTATTGATTTATCTAACCATGCGGATGCGTTAACAGAAGCTGAAATCTGGATGAAAGCTGAATTGGTGCGGCCGATGGAGTTAACACAGGGGCCGTTGTTTGGTTTTGCGCTGCTAAAAATCAGTGATGACCACTATTTTTTGTTTATCCGTGTCCATCATCTGGCTAGTGATGCTTTTGGCACTACATTGCTGATTCAGCGGCTTGCTGAACTGTATACCCAGAAATTGACTGGCGCTGCTGAACTGGAAAATCCTTTCAGGCCTCTTAGCGATCTGTTGGCTTTTGACGAAGAATACCGCCGCTCGGAAAATTTTCAACATGACCGTCAGTGGTGGTCACAGTATATGGCAGGCCGAAGTGAGCCACAGAGCCTTGCCGTAGGGGCGAAACCTGGTCAGTTCGCCGATTTGGGTTCGTTCAGTTGCACCCAGTGTAAAATCCCGGCAAAGGTCAATGATATTCTGCGTACTCTGAGTGAAGAGAGTGGAAGTAGTATGGCTCAAATTATTATTGCAATCGTTGCTTCCTGGATTTCTCGTATGACCGATAAGCAGGATATTACTTTGGGTATGCCAGTAACTGCGCGTTCAGGGCGTATGTTACGTAGTATTCCAGGTATGGTATCCAATGTATTACCTCTGCGTCTGACAATAGATCCTGCTCATTCCATAGGTGACATTAGTAAGCAGGTCAGCCAGGAAATCCGCCAGTTACTCAAACATCAGCAATATCGTTCTGAAGATATCTATCGTGATTTACAGCGAAATGGTTCTGCCCCCCGCTTGTTTGCACAGAATATCAATGTGATGCTGTTTAACAGCAATGTGAGCTTTGCGGGTAATTTGGGGCGTACCAAAAATTTGTCCAGTGGACCGGTAGAGGACCTCACTGTGACCATTTATTATCATGGCGAAGGCGACAGTTTGCAGTTTACGCTCGATACCAATGATAACCTCTACACTCCCCACGATATTAACCTTCAAAAATCTCTTTTTCAGCATTTCATCACTGAATTGCTGGCGGATATATCACGCCCCATTGGTGAACTGACATTGCCAGGTTGGCACATAGGAGGCAGCCTATTACCTGCACGGCGCACAGTATTAAATGAGGAAACTCTGACCTCGCGCTTTGAACAACAAACAATTGCAATGCCAGATAGTGTGGCGCTGACTTATCAGCAGGAGAATATTAGTTATACGGTATTGAACCAACGTGCTAACCAACTGGCGCGCTATCTGGTATCACGGCAAATAGGCCCGGAACAGCGTGTTATGGTCTGCTTACCTCGTTCTATTGAGATGATGGTGACACTGCTGGCTATCATCAAGGCTGGTGCTGCTTACGTGCCAGTGGAGGCGGATTATCCGCAAAGTCGTCTTAATTTTATGATTGACGATGCTGAACCTGCTTGTGTGATCACCAGCAGTGAAATTGCGCAACGCCTGACAACCAATACCCCCATGGTATTGCTAGATGATCCCGAATTGATCACCCATCTGGAAATGCAAAGTGTTGCTGATCTATCTGACAAAGAGCGCTTGCAACCGCTGATGTCAGCGCATCCTGCTTATATCATTTACACTTCTGGCTCCACCGGTGTGCCCAAAGGCGTGGTAGTGACTCATCATAATGTGATGCGTTTGCTACAAAGTACTCAGCGCTGGTTTAATTTCTCTGAAACTGATTGTTGGACAATGTTTCACTCTTATGCTTTTGATTTTGCTGTCTGGGAGTGTTGGGGAGCATTGTTGAATGGCGGAAGATTGGTGATTGTTCCCTGGGAAGTCAGCCGTTCACCTACAGATTTTTTGCAGCTTTTAGTTAGCGAAAAAGTGACGGTGTTAAATCAGACACCTTCAGCGTTTCAGGCGCTGATCCATGCTGATCGCGAAGCCCCTAAGCTTGGGCAGAGTTTGGTGCTACGCACGGTGATTTTTGGCGGAGAAGCGCTGAATGCGCATATTCTGGAGGAGTGGTATCAAAGGCACGATGACAACGCACCTCAGTTGATCAACATGTATGGTATTACTGAAACCACTGTACATGTGACCTATTTCCCTCTTTCACGTGAAGTCGTTGCTCAGCCTGCTTCAAGTCTTATTGGTGAACCTATTGATGATCTCGGTATTTATATTCTTGATGAGGCTCAGCACCCGGCTCCGGTAGGTTTTGTGGGTGAGATATATGTGGGAGGTGCAGGGGTAGCGCGTGGTTATCTGAATCGTCCTGAACTCACTGCTGAACGCTTTATTGCTGATCCTTTTATCGGCACAGATGCACGCATGTATCGCACGGGTGACCTGGCAAGATTGCGTCGGGATGGAGTACTGGACTTCCTTGGCCGCACTGACGATCAAGTTAAAATCCGCGGTTTCCGTATTGAATTGGGCGAGGTGGCGGCAGCGTTAAATGCGCACCCTGATATCGTGCAGTCTGAGGTCATTGTGCGTGAAGATGAAGGTCAACAGAAGCGGTTGGTGGGTTATGTCATTGCTCATAAGGGTATTACGCTTGAATCACAGTTAATACGGTCCAGTCTGACCACATGCTTGCCGGAAGCGATGATTCCAGCAGCAATAGTGCAGCTTGATCACTTCCCGTTGACCATTAACGGAAAGTTAGATCGTAAAGCGTTACCGAAACCCACGTGGAACAGTGTAGTAGTCAATGAAAGTGGCACCTTCAGCCCACAGGAACTCTCGCTTTGTCGTCTGTTTGCTGAGTTGTTGGGATTAGAAAATATCTCTCCAGAGGATAATTTCTTTGAGCTCGGCGGCGAATCTTTAGTTGCAATGCGGGTAATAGCAAGAGTGCGTAGTGACTTCGGCGTTGAAATAACGTTACGCGATCTATTTAACGCACCGAGGGTTAGACAACTGGCGCAGCGATTAAACGTTTTGCAGCAGGAAAATGAAGTAATCAGCCAGACCTAAATTTTTAACGCGATCATGCTGGCAAGTAAATAAAACAGAGGACAAAACATAATGAACCGAATAGATGAGTTAACCGCAGAACTTCTTAGCTCAATGAATCAGTATGACCTTAAACGACTGGATAATATTTTTTCTGAAGATATTTCACTTTATTATCCGGGCCTTCCTCCAATGGTAGGTAAAAAGATGTCGATTATTTTTCTCAAGAAGCTTTTCTCAAATTTTGAATATTTACATTTTAGGCAAACTGGTTTCATTGCTAGTAATAACCAGGCTTG
This sequence comes from Photorhabdus sp. RM71S, assembly GCF_042879355.1. Classification (NCBI taxonomy): domain Bacteria; kingdom Pseudomonadati; phylum Pseudomonadota; class Gammaproteobacteria; order Enterobacterales; family Morganellaceae; genus Photorhabdus; species Photorhabdus sp. RM71S. Next base: position 28,634 of record NZ_JBHFKV010000021.1, read on the forward strand.
CGTTATTTGGGAAAATGAAGGGCGCCGTAAAAATAGTGATATTTATAGCAATATGGGCGTGACATTAATCGAAATTATGGACGATAAAATAGTTCTCCTCAGCGATTACTTTAAATTTGCAGTGCCTCATTAAGTAGGATATCGCTGTAATAAAAATTTAGTGTTCTCTGGATGTTGTATTTGGTTTATACCTAATAGATTTCGAGTTGCAGCGCAGCGGCAAGTGAACGAATCCCTAGGAGCATAGATAACTATGTGACTGGGGTGAGTGAAAGTAGCCAACAAAGCAGCAGCTTGAAAGATGAAGGGTAATAGATATTATCGCTACGCTCTTGTTTTATTAGTCTGGCTTCCAAGGAGAAGGTGAAGAGAATAAGATTAATACCGATCAATACCATCAATCATATTTCCGAAAAATCTTTAATCCTGAGTGGCAGGTTTACCCCTGCCACGTTTATTCAGAAACCTAAGCTATCCAGTAGATCATCAACCTGAGCCTGATTAGCAATAACGCCCACGCCGTTTTGGTTCACCTGCGGACCATTTAGTAAGCTGTCAGCCTCTTTCTTAGTTTTCGCTATCTGATCAGCCGGCATGTTTTCCATTAATACCATCACCAACTGTTTTTCTATTTCCTGAATAACATCCATCATCCGCTTGATAACTTGACCGGTAAGATCCTGAAAGTCTTGTGCCATCATGATCTCCAGCAGTTGAGCGTTAGTGAAAGCAGTATGTTCAGGTACCGAATTGAGGTAATTCCGGGTATCCATAACCAACGAGCGTGCCACAGGCATCTCAACTGGGTTTTCAAACCACTCATCCCAACGTTTTTTCAGTGATATTGCCGATGACTCTAACTCATTCTGACGAGGTTGCGCCGCTTCAACGCAATTAAGCGCCCTTTCCGCCGCCTGCGCTGTCATCTGCACAACATAGTCCAGGCGTTCTCTCGCATCGGGTATTGCCTCAGCAGCTTGGGCAATGGTTTGATCCAATCCCAATTCACGTAAACTATCACGCAACATACGCGTAAGCTGGCCAATACGGCTGATAATTTCACTGGCACTAATGGTCTCATCCCTTGGCATGACTGGATTTACACTCATTATGTCTCCTTAGAGGCCCAGTTTTTCAAATATTTTGTTGAGCTTTTCTTCCAGAGTAGCTGCGGTAAAAGGTTTAACAACATAGCCACTGGCCCCGGCTTGTGCGGCTGCAATGATATTTTCTTTCTTCGCTTCTGCGGTCACCATCAAAACCGGTATCTTAGCCAATTGGGCATCTTCACGAATGATTTTTAGCAACTCTAAACCATCCATATTGGGCATATTCCAATCAGAGATGATAAAGTCAAATTGCGATGCACGAATCTTAGCCAGAGCTTCTGCCCCATCTTGAGCTTCTTCTACATTATTAAAGCCCAATTCTTTTAAAAGGTTACGAACGATGCGACGCATGGTTGAAAAATCATCAACCACCAAAAATCTCAGATCCTTATTCGCCATAAAAACTCCTTGAAATTATTTACCAGTCAGCGCAGAGCCGCTTAAAAAATTAAATTTATACCCGTCATCTTTCAAGTTGCCTCTTTGTTGGCTGTGCTCACTCACCCCGGTCACATAGTTATCTATGCTCCCGGGGATTCGCTCCCTTGCCGTCGCGATGCACCTTGAAATCCATAGGGTATATCCGATAGCCGTTAAATACGGACAGCTTGCCCCGAGCTTATTTTTGCCAGCATGCTCTTGCTCATTTTGAGTATATCCATGACCTCATCCACCGCCCCCATTTGTATTGCCGCTCTTGGCATACCAAATACCACACAACTTGCTTCATCCTGCGCCAATGTGTACGCTCCCGCTTGCTTCATCTCTAGTAAACCCGCTGCGCCATCACTGCCCATGCCGGTCAGTAACACTCCGACAGCATTCTTCCCGGCAAATTTAGCAATTGATCGAAACAACACATCTACAGACGGACGATGACGATTAACAGCCGGTGCATCGGAGATCAGAACCTGGTAATCAGCACCATTACGACATAGTTCCATATGACGATCACCCGGAGCAATGTAAGCATGCCCCGGCAAAATCCGTTCACCATTTTCAGCCTCTTTTACAGTAATTTGGCTAAGTTTATTCAGCCGTTCAGCAAAAGAACGGGTAAAACCAGGTGGCATATGTTGGGTAATAAGTAGTGCCGGGCTAGTGACAGGTAACGGTTGCAACAAATTCTTTATTGCTTCCGTTCCTCCAGTAGAAGCGCCTACTGCTATCAGTTTTTCACTGGATAACAAAGGTTTAAAACTTAAAGGAGCAGAACTTACGGGTGTGATTATTGGTACAGATAATTTAGCCTGTGCTGCTGTCCGTATTTTCTCCGCGATAAGTTCACTGTAAGCCAGCATGCCTTCACGAATACCCAATTGAGGTTTGGTTACAAAGTCAACAGCACCAAGTTCCAATGCCCTTAATGTGATTTCAGAACCTTTGGCTGTTAGAGAAGAGATCATAACCACCGGCATTGGCCGTAAGCGCATTAATTTTTCCAGAAAATCAATACCATCCATGCGTGGCATTTCAACATCCAGTGTGAGCACTTGTGGATTATGCTTTTTAATCAGATCACGTGCTACCAGTGGATCTGGCGCACAAGCCACTACCTCCATATCCGAGTGACTATTGATGATCTCTCGCATGATTTGACGCATAAGCGCTGAATCATCGACACAAAGAACAGTTATTTTATTCATGACCTCTCCTTGCCCGGCCTACACCGTAAACGGTCTGTCCTTGCAAGTAGAATTCCCGGCTTATTTGAGTGACATTTTCAGAATGCCCTGCAAAGAGCAATCCATCGGGTTTTAACAAAGCAACAAAATGGCGCAGTATCCGTTCCTGAGTCTTTTTATCAAAATAAATCATAACATTACGGCAAAAGATGGCATCAAATTTCTCTTCAAATGGCCAATTGGGATCTAACAGGTTTAGATGCTGGAATGTCACCATGTCAGCAAGTTGGGGCCGGACACGAGCATAACCCTCATAAGATCCAATACCTTTAAAAAAGTAACGTTTTCTCTGTTGATCGGTCAGTTGACGCAACTCATCCAGTCGATAAACCCCTCTGCGTGCTTTTTCCAATACATGGGTATCAATATCACTGGCAATAATTTTTGCCCGGTGAAAATGCTCCCCTAAGACATCACTTAGCGTCATTGCAATCGAATATGGCTCTTCTCCTGTCGATGCCGCTGCACTCCATACCCGGTACGATCCATTTTTTTTACTTGCATGTTTAGCTAACAGAGGAAAATGATGAGCTTCCCTGAAAAACGCCGTCAGGTTAGTTGTCAATGCATTGATAAATTCCTGCCACTCCTCACTATTCATGTCATTTTCAAGAACGAACAGGTATTGCCCAAAATCACGTATTTCAAGGGTACGCAAACGCCGAATTAAACGGTTGTAAACCATCTCCCGTTTATGTGCAGCCAGCACAATACCCGCACGTTGATATATGAGCTGGCAGATGCGCTCAAAATGCGCATCTGACATGGTGTAACGCTGAATCATGTGATGCAGTGGTGAAGATGGCAAACTTGTCACTGAAGCAATTAAATTTGATTTCATCTGGCCTCAGCGAGTCTGATTGACTGCCCATTCGCTATCCGCAGACTTCAGCGTCAGTGAAAGTTCATTTTCAAGCTTATTTTCTGAATTATTGGGTAACTCAAATTGTGCCACTATTTGCACCAAAATATCGGCCTGGTCTTCAAGTGCCGCCGCCGCCGCCGCTGACTGTTCAACCAATGCCGCGTTCTGCTGAGTAACCTGATCCATCTGTGTAACAGCTTGTGCTACTTGATGAATTCCCCGACTTTGTTCATCAGATGCCGCAGCAATTTCAGCCATCAGATCCGTAACCTGGTTTACAGAAACGACCAATTCATTCATGGTCTTCCCTGCATGACTAACCAACTCGGAACCTTGGCTTACCCGCTGAACGGATTCACTAATTAATGTCTTAATCTCTTTCGCTGCTTCGGCACTTCGCTGAGCGAGATCCCTCACTTCACCAGCAACAACAGAGAAACCTCGGCCTTGTTCACCTGCCCGTGCGGCTTCTACTGCCGCATTCAATGCCAAAATGTTGGTCTGAAATGCAATACCATCAATGACGCTGATAATGGCACTGATTTTCTGTGAGCTATTGGCAATTGCATCCATTGTTTCCACAACATCAACTGTCAGTTCGCCCCCTTTAGAGGCTGTTTTCGATGCAGATACCGCCAATTCACTGGCCTGGCGAGCATTTTCCGCATTCTGACGTACAGTTGCAGTCAGTTGTTCCATACTGGCTGCCGTTTCTTCCAGTGATGCAGCTTGCTCTTCAGTGCGGGAAGAGAGATCGGTATTACCCTGAGTAATTTCCTGAATACCGTTATACATCAAGTTAGTATTCTCTTTTACCAAAGTAATGGAATTAACCAATGAACGTTGCATTTCACGTAATTTTAGGAACACTTCACCAATTTCATCTTGAGTGAAAACAGAAACTTCTTTATTGAGTTTTCCTTCCGCAACATTCTGGAAGTGGCTACGCATATTGGCAAAAGGTCTGAGCAGATTCTTTTTCAACCACCAATGAGCCGCCCAGGCAACAACCAGTACCATTAATATCGCACCTGCAAACATGGCAACTGAAATTTGGTAATAAAGACGACCATCTTGAACGGCGGTGGTAATCTCCTCACCGATATATTGCATATAATGATTGAAATCAGATTCAAGTTGCTGCTGATACTTTTCTGTCGGCTGGTCTAAGAATGCATCATAATTACCACTTTCTAAAAAAGCCGAGAGTTCTCTAAGCGCTTTGATATATTCCTTATAACTGGTTTCTACCGAGGCCAGCAATACACTACTACCATCCTCGTCATTCAATTTAGGCAGCGCAATAAACTCAGCAAAATGCATCTCAGCCCTATCTAAGGTCTCCTTAACATTAGCAACCATACTGCCAATATGATCCTCAGATTGTTGCAGCGTTTTCCCTACAGCGATTCGATTAAGTGTATTACGCGATTGCAGCAGAGCTGCCCAGCTCAACCCTAAGGTATCCCTCTTCTGTGTTCCCAGATCAATCCGTTCAATATAAGACTGATCTGCGTGAATGATTCCAAGTGATAAACCACTTGAGATTATCTGCATTACACAAAACATCATCAGTAACAGATATAAACTGGTTGATATACGAAGCCTGCCTAACATGTAATCACCTCTGTTAACGGCTGCATGTGCAGCCGTAGTTATCGCTTAGTGTTTTAAAATGTTTCCCAATTAGCTTGTTCTTCCACATTGTTCGCTTTCTTCAACACCAGTGGATTCGATTTAGCAGGAGGAGTCTTAGCCACAGGTAAATGCTCAATTTTCATTTCGGGTTGAGATTTATCGTCAAGATTCGGCAATTGGAACAGAGAAACTAGTTTCTTCAATCCAGCAGCTTGATCTTCCAGTGCAGCCGCTGCTGCCGCGGATTGCTCAACTAAAGCAGCATTTTGCTGTGTTACACGATCCATTTCGGAGATAGCCAGGCCAACCTGAGTTATCCCTCTGCTTTGTTCATCGGATGCAGATGCAATTTCACCCATAATGTCAGTGACACGGGTGACTGAACTGACAATGTTATTCATGGTTTCACCAGCGCTTTCAACCAAGACAGAACCGGTATCTGCGCGGCTTACTGAATCTTCTATTAATGCTTTGATCTCTTTTGCCGCCTCAGCACTACGCTGTGCAAGGTTACGCACTTCTCCTGCCACAACAGCAAAACCTCGCCCATGTTCACCGGCACGTGCTGCTTCCACTGCGGCATTCAACGCCAAAATGTTAGTCTGGAACGCAATAGCATCAATAACACTGGTAATATCGGAAATCTTCTGAGAACTACCGGCAATTTCACGCATTGTCTGTACAACATTCGCCACGACTTTTCCACCCTGGCGTGCAACTTCAGAAGCACTATCAGCTAAGTTACTTGCCTGACGAGCATTTTCCGCATTTTGGCGTACAGTTGCTGTCAATTGCTCCATACTGGCGGCGGTTTCTTCCAAAGAAGCAACTTGTTCCTCAGTGCGAGAAGAAAGATCATTATTTCCAGCAGCAATTTCACTGGTTCCGTTATAAATACTTTCACTGCTTTGACGAACACTACTGACAGTAGTGATAAATTCTTTTTGCATATGCTTCAAGCCAACAGCCAGCGTACTCATCTCATTTCTGCCTGAAACAGTCACATTTTGTGTTAAATCACCGGTAGAAAGTGCCTTAATATTCTCCAATAATTTGTTTAACGGATTCAGCAAACTATGTTTAATGCTAACCCAACTAAAAATCATGGCTGAAACCAGAATCAGCATGATAATACCCAACATAATCACCGCATTTCTGTAAGAGATACTTGCATCAAATACCACATCAGAATAGAGATGATCGTTTTGGGTCAAATAGAAGTTATATTCTTCCTCAAAAGCACTCTGATATTTGCCCGTTGGCTGGTTGAAAAATTCTACCGCCCGATCATGTTCAAGCAGAACAATAAGCTCATGAAGCGCTGAAATATAAACATCATAGGCTTTTTTAAGGCGATTAAGACTTTCTGATTCATGAATAGGCAATTTAGCGGTCTGTTCGTATTGTTCAAAACGCTGCTCTGCGATAGAGAGGTTACTTCTGGCATCTGTCAGTAACTGCTCCAATGTGTAGTAATTATCGATTCCCTCATCTTTTTTCATCATGTAACGAATGCCAGCACGGTTCAAGTTGTTACGGGCCTGTAACAAATTAACCCAAGTGTCATTCAAAAATGTCTGCTGTTCCCGCATTTTATCCAGTATTTCTAGATTTTCCTTGTTACTTTTCAACTCATGGAAGAAAAGCCCTCCAGATATAAATTGCAGAGCACCAAATAATATGATGACCGCCATCAGTCCGGTCACTATTTTCATTCGGTTAAACATGTTTTCCCTTTTTACAATAGATCAGCATGGCTCTGTTATCGGCATCATCAAAGGAAACTTTACTGGTCGTATAAAAGAAATTTGAATATTTTTTCTGACGAAATTAACGAGGGATAGACAAAAAGTAGCTGCCATCTGTCGATGTCGATGATGGCAGTGATATTTAATGATTAACTTTTAGCTACTGAATCTACCAGAGCCATCTCTTCACTGTTAAGCAACTTCTCAATATCCACCAAAATCAGCATGCGATCATCAAGTGAACCCAATCCTGTTAGATATTCGGTAGATAATGTTACTGCAAATTCAGGCGCCGGACAGATTTGCTCAGCTTTGAGCGATAAAACATCCGAAACACCATCAACTACAATACCTACCACCCGGTTTAACAGATTCAAAACAATAACAACGGTATTATCATTATAGGTAACCGTTTCCTGAGCAAATTTAATTCTCAGGTCAATGATAGGCACAATAACGCCACGCAGATTGGTTATCCCTTTAATGAATGCCGGCGTATTTGCAATACGGGTAACCTGATCATAGCCCCGTATCTCCTGTACTTTCAGTATTTCGATACCATACTCTTCATCACCTAGGGTAAAAACTAAATATCCTTCCCCGGCAGTTTCTCCTGACAATTTATTAAACGCTTCTATGGCCGACATGATCTTACCTTTTACTGTGAGATTGACGATTTTTCATGGGGATCCCCCCATTCAGTGCTTATTTTTTGCTAATAACTCAGCTTTGTTGAGTGCCAATTGGTCATGATTGAGTTGCTGCAAGGCAGAAATATCAATAATCAACGCCACACTGCCATCACCCATAATTGTGGCAGCGGAGATCCCGGGTACCTTGCGATAGTTACTTTCGATATTTTTCACAACCACTTGATGCTGCCCAACTAATTGATCAACCAGCAAGGCATAACGACGGCCGGCACTTTGTACAATCACAATAATCCCTTTCGTCGGATCTGTCTTTGCATCAGGAATATCAAAAACTCGATATAACTTAATGAGTGGCAAGTATTCTCCTCTGACATGCAATAATTTTTCATCTCCCGCCAAGGGATAAATATCTTCTTCCTGCGGTTGAAGAGAACTTACTACTGCACTTAACGGCAAAATAAACACTTCGTCATTCACTTTCACTGACATACCATCAAGGATTGCCAGTGTCAGAGGTAACAAAATCCGCGTCACTGTCCCTTTACCTGCCTGGAAGTTAATTTGGATTTGCCCTCCCATTTCCTGAATATTTCGCTTAACTACGTCCATTCCTACACCGCGGCCAGATACATCTGTTACAACTTCAGCCGTGGAAAAACCAGGCGCGAAAATCAACATCGCAACCTCTTCGTTACTCATGTTTTCACTGACTGAAAGCCCTTGTGATGTCGCTTTGGCCAGAATCTTTTCACGGTTCAACCCGGCGCCATCATCTACAACTTCAATACAAATATTCCCGCCCTGATGTTCAGCAGAAAGTGTCAAGTTGCCCGTTTCAGGTTTACCCACAGCAAGCCGAGCTTCTGGTTCTTCAATACCATGATCTAGACTGTTACGGACTAGATGAGTCAGCGGATCAATAATGCGCTCGATTAAACTCTTATCCAATTCTGTGGAACTGCCAACCAAAGTGAGATCCACTTTTTTATTCAGCTTGCTAGCAAGATCCCTGACTAAACGCGGGTAACGGCTGAACACATATTCCATCGGCATCATACGGATAGACATCACAGATTCTTGCAAATCTCTGGAATTTCTCTGTAACTGAACCATGCAATTTAGCAAATCGCCATGCAAAGTCGGTTCAAGAGCGTTACAGTGCTGAGCCAACATAGATTGAGTAATAACCAGTTCACCAACCAGATTTATCAGTTGATCAACCTTCTCAACCGCAACCCGAATACTGGAAGATTCTGCCCGTTGACGTGGCGATCCAGCCGGTGGTATCGGCGCAGGACGCCCGGCAGGCGGTGTGGAACCTTTCTCCGGCGTAGTTGTTTTAACGACTTTAGCTGTATCTTTATTTTTAACTTTGTCTTTGGGTTCAGCTACCGGCAAGAAAGTGATCTGTTCCGGTTCAATAACAAAACAGAGAACTGCCGTGATATCATCCTCTGTGGCTGATGTTACCAATGATGCTTCAACACTATCCCTAGTCTGTTCAGCATCATAAACCTCCCCCAGATTACTCAGCTCATCAAGCATCAGAGAAACTTCACGCTCTTTCAGACCAGAAAGATGAACCCGAACTCTACCTTGCTGATTTTCAGTCGCAACAGGCTCCGATTTTAATTCTGGTTCAGATTCAGTCACCTCTGGCATCACCGCATCTATGACAGACTCAACCCCGCCTTCATTCTCTCTCTGTACTTCCAATGCAAGCTGGCGCAAAGTCTCACAGATGTAGGTAAACGCACTTTCATCCGGCTCCTGAGAACTTTTATAGGCATCCAACTGTTGCTGCATAATATCTTTCGCTTCTAAAAACAGGTTGATAATATCAGTCGTCAGACTCATTTCATCTCGTCTGGCACTGTCCAGCAAATTTTCCAGAACATGCGTGGTTTGCTGTAGTTTGATAAAACCAAAAGTCGCAGCGCCACCTTTTATTGAGTGAGCACTACGAAAAATAGCATTCAATTGCTCCTGATCTGGCGCATCAGGATCGAGCTGCAATAGATGCTGCTCCATATCCTCCAGCAATTCGTCTGCTTCATCAAAAAAAGTCTGATAAAACGCGGTAATATCCATCGTTACTTTGTCACCTTGGTCGGTACACGATTAGGCTCAGCACTCAACGACGCTGGTGCTGGCTGGGCCAATACTGTGATTTCATTGGACTGTTGTGTTGGCCTACTTTCAGCTGAATCCTTTCCAATCACCTCGTGAATTTCCTTACTATCATTAATAATCAAGGAATCGCTGCCGGTGTTTTGCTGTTCAATCCGCTCTTCCGCTTGTTTATTGAGCACTAAAATACTGATGCGACGGTTAACCGGTGCGCTGGCATCTTCCTGTTTCAGACGAACCGTTGAAGCCATACCAACCACCCGCAATATCTTTACTTCATCCAGCCCACCTATCAACAGCTCTCTCCTTGATGCATTCGCCCGATCTGCGGAGAGTTCCCAGTTACTGTAACCACGCTCACCATTAGCATATTTCAAGTCATCAGTATGACCTGATAGGCTGATTTTATTGGGAATATCGTTCAAGATTGGTGCAATAGCCCGCAAAATGTCACTCATGTAACTTTCAACTTTTGCACTGCCAACCATAAACATTGGCCGGTTTTCCCGGTCAATAATCTGGATACGTAACCCTTCATCCATCATGTCAATCAACAGATGTGGACGTAATGCTTTAAGGCGAGGATCAGTAATGATCAACTGATCGAGTTGCTCACGCAGCCTATTTAACTTGCGAGCCTCATCATTAGCTTCAACGACTTCAACCTGACGCAAAATATCGCCTTCCTGATGAAGCACATCTTCCCCCCCTCCGGGAATAGGATTCGAGCTATCACTGCTACGCTCCCCTTTATTGATTGCAACTTGTAATGGGGTACGAAAATATTCTGCAATTCGGGTCAATTCTTGTGGGCTGGAAATTGCCAACAACCACATAACCAGAAAAAATGCCATCATGGCGGTCATAAAATCAGCATAAGCAATTTTCCATGAACCACCATGATGTTTGATGCCATTCCTTTTACGTCTTTTTACCCTAATGACAGAGACGTTACGCGCCTTCATGCCTGTTCTTCAGTTTCTTGTTGAACAGGTGATTTTACCCGGCGAACATGTTCTTCCAACTCAGTGAAAGAAGGGCGATCTGTGAGATACAGTGTCTTACGGCCAAATTCAACCGCAATTTGCGGAGCATAACCATTCAGGCTGGATAATAATGTCACTTTAATGCATTGCATCATTTTAAGATGTTCACCGCTGCGCTGACGTAACAATGTTGCCAATGGCGAGATAAAACCATATGCCAGCAAAATACCGAGGAATGTCCCAACCATTGCATGAGCAATCAGCACGCCAAGTTCTCCTGCCGGGCGATCTGCCGAACCCAAAGCATTAACAACCCCCATAACAGCAGCGACAATACCAAAAGCAGGAAGAGAATCTCCAACCATCATCAAGCTGGTTGCCGGAATCTCGCTTTCCTGCTCATAAGTTTCAATTTCTTCATCCATCAAAGCTTCAATTTCATGGGGATTCATATTGCCGCTGACAATCAATCGCATGTAGTCAGTGATAAAATCCATCAAATGCTTATCCTTAAGCAAACGCGGATACTGGGTGAAAATATCGCTCTGCTGAGGATGTTCGATATCTCGCTCTAATGCTAAGAGACCCTGCATGCGAGATTTTGCTAACAATCGAAAAAGCAACGCCATCAGATCCATATACATCACCTTGTTATATTTAGATCTACGCATTACCTTTGGCAAAACACGTAATGTTGCCTTAATCGCTTTTCCGTTGTTACCAACAATGAAAGCACCGATACCAGCACCAGTGATAATTAAAAATTCAGCGGGTTGATAAAGTGCGCCCAAATGACCACCTACAATCAGGTAACCACCGATTACCGCACCAAAAACTACGATATATCCTAAAAGTACTAACACGCGATATCCTTTAGCTAAGTTGGTGAGCGGATGGGAAGTTGAGCAGTTTGAATCCAGAATGGTTGTGGTTTCAATACAGGTTACAGGAGAAAAAGTAAAATCTGTAACCTGTAGGAATAATTTTCCCATTTAAATTCACACTGCGTGCTGAGCAAGTCCATCCAGCAGTTGTGAATTAGTATCGGCAGACTCAGAGGAAAGTTTACGTTTTTTTACTGCACGTGATGGCGGTTGGCAAAGGCTACAAACAAAGCTATTCACAGGTTGATGAGCATGAGTAATAAAAGTTCCACCACAGGTCCGACATTGTGAAGGTTGCAACATGCCACTGTCCACAAAACGTACCAACGTCCAGGCACGAGTCAACGCCAAAACCGGTGCGTCCCCTTCAACAGGAGGACATTGTTCAAGATAGAGTCGATACGCTTTAACAACAGCCTCTACACCTTCACAATAACCACTCTTGAGTAAAAAACGATAGGCATTATAGAACATCGATGAATGAATATTCTGTTCCCACGTCATAAACCAATCTGTTGAAAAAGGCAGCATCCCCTTTGGCGGAGGACTCCCCCTCAATTCTTTATAAAGTTTAATTAGTCGCCCTCTGCTCAATTGCGTTTCACTTTCAAGCATTTGTAACCGTGCCCCCAAAGTGATGAGTTCCATCGCCAACTGTATATCCTTAGCTTCTTGAACTATACTTTTCTCGGCCATCTCTTATGCTCTTTTTTTCACTGACGTATCGTCTTTCGAAGATAACTTCTGAAATAAATGAGTAGATAACAAAATGCCTGTATGTATTTGTTGTAAATCATCCACTCGAGATTCCCTAGTAAGCTGCTGAATAGTCTCACTGTCTTCGAACCGGAAATTACAGACTAATTGATTAGTCTCAGCGAGCTTGACCAACTGAGGTAATGACAATTCAGACAACGTATCAGCCATAGAATCGCTAATACCTAAACGGAACATCGCTGACGCTTTTTCATGGTTAATTAATCGCTGAGCTAAAAGCAAATACGATAAATTTATGTCATAAATATGTTTGAGCAATTCAACCGTACTCATTTCTCTATCCCGTCCGATTACATTAAAAAATCAGTTAAGTGTTCGAAAAACCACTCGTGACAAAATTCCTAAAATAGCTTAGGGATTAATAATCTCTTACATAACTAAAATATACAGGCTTAGTCAGAGCAGTAACCATCCTTTGTATTACTTTTGATTCATCCAACTTCAAAAATATTGCGGTAGTGAGCTGCAAAAGTATTATTGCGTTACCTGATATAACATTTTTCATTAGCGATTAAGAATATTCTTAATGCAGAACAACTTTACTCCTGAATCATCAACTTATACAACGGAAAGAGGGCGCAATTTTAAATACTATGTGACATAACTCACAAAAACAAGGGCTTTTAATATGCATTTAATCGATGAATTGCTCATTAACTATTCAAACAATTAAATAAAATCCGAATTCTCAATTTTAATAAGTTAAATTATCTAAATAAAAATATTAGATATATTTTTTGATTTTATACGATCTATTAAACTTATAAATTTAAAATAACGATAAAAAATCCTATCCTGAGTCAAACTAACACTAAAAAAGACAGTTTTATCCCTGAGTAATAAGTGTAAACAATAATCTTATTCTGAGATCCAGAATCTCCATTTGTACGATAAAACAGATTGGGTTTATGTAAAATTTGGTTGTAAAAAAGATACTGGTATGATCACTTTTCGTTTAGATTTGTACTTTCTTTAACCAAAAGGTTTAACTAAAAATGCATACCTCAATGCACAGATAACACTAACCATACAAAAATAGCATAAAATACAGTAAGATAATGAATAAAAAAACAACTATAACAACATTTTATTGATTGCATAACAATCAATATCCAGCACAGAGATAGCCAGAAAAATCGGTCTATTTCGACTCCTGACAACCCAAATAGCAGCAAAATTAATTAGAAAAACTTATCAAATATTGTATTTCATAATATAATAATACGCAAAACCTCTCTATCAATTACTTTATCTTTTTCATCTTTAGTCTTCATACTCAAAATTAACCATTAATTAAATTTACACATGGTCAATATATATATTTTAAAAACATTAGGCATTTTAAACGAATTGAATATGATTTATTATCCCTACAATCTGCTTTAAAATTCTATATAAGAAATACAATTCCAGAAATAAAACCTCCAAACCACATAAATATATAATCCTATTAAATACCTATCATAAATTAAATTACCACTCTTTATATAATACAAGAAATGAATAGTTTACACATTAATATTTAAATAAAAACATACGCTATTTCCCAATTCATATTCTTATGATACAAATCAAGTGAAATATTAAAAGTCATTTTTTCCATTTTTCATTATTTCATGTAATATTTACGACTGTCATCCCAAAAAAATTATTTATACATATAAAAAAAACAGCTAATAATGTCATTAACATATATCAAAAATGTCATTTTCTTAAATGATAAGAATAGATAAAACAATTAACTCTATAGGAACAAAATAATTAATTGAGATTTACCGCACAAATAACTAATAGGAATAGAGATAAAAATCAATATCATTTCCCATCAGAATAATGAAATCAATAATCATTGGTGATATAAATATCCTGATATTCCATAAAAAAGATGAAAAAAATAGGATTTTGATAAGAAATTTATTTTCCTATATAAATAATAGTGATAATTTTCCGAGTAATTATAACTATTCCTCAAATATGACAGTTAATGCAACAACAGATTACAACCTAACCTAATCACAGAAACACTCTCAGAACAAAGGCACTAAACCCAATAGTTCATCAAACAAGAAGGGAATATAGCTATCGAGAATCATTATCAATTATGTAATCAATAACACTGGAAATGCATCTGTTTTTTGGACAAAACACATCCTTTATATGCACAATATATGAACAAAAGATATCTGAAAAAATAACAATTCAATACACTAATCTGGCTAAAATAAAACCTGATGAACAAAATTTTTCACTAAAAAATTATAAATATCAACATATATATCTATAAGATAAAAATAAAACAAACTAGCTCCACCAATACCATAGAATATCCAACATTTTTAATACCTCATTTATAATGATCTTCTCAAGAACCGTTTAATCCATTTTACCTCAATGTAAAAAAACCAAGAAATATCACACATCAGATCTTGTACTAGTAAATGAATATTTTGCGCCAAAAAGAATGGAATAAAGACTCTGGTAACCAATATTGAAAAAACATTCCAAAATTCAAACTTGCCGTTATATTCAAGCACTTGATAATACTCCCACTCGCCTCTCTTCTCTTAACGGCCCTTCATTTGACACCCCTAAACTCTTATCAAGCCTAGTAATATCTATCGCTTTTTTTGCACTATCTGTACCTTTGCTAACAAAAACTCCTACATCAGCGTATCTCAATACCACAGCACCATTAATGTTATCATCAAGAAACCAACTGTATGCCCGTTCTTTTGCAATACAGGATTTTTACGATACACAGTTTGCTAAATACCAATCTGATTTCATTTCTCAAGATTTCAGTCACCATCAACTCTGTTTGTTAGAATGCTAAAATAACTTTGAGTTCTAACCCTACATCATGACAAATCCTGACAGTAATAGCAGAATTATCCACGGTAAGAACTCCTGCTGCTGTGTTACTCTTTCTTAATACAGAAATAACAGGGACCACACTCTCCTCCACTGGATCAAGGAAAGTTAGCAACTCCTGTAATATCATCACTCTTTCATCACCATAAAGATGACAAACGTTTTTACTTTATCATCGGATAAATATCGAACTGTTAAATTAATACTCTAAAATTTTGTCTGATGGTAACCATCAGCCACTTCCATTATTTTTTCACGACATTCTCCATCAAGCAGAATTATTATCTATTTTACTCTTATATAAGAACAAACTTAGATCACTTCTTCTACTTACCCTTTGAAAATAATTGATATTTTCACTGAAAATTCTGAGCAATAATGAGCAGCTGATGGAGAACCAAATTAAATATCAACTCATCAATTTTTCTGTACCCGCGTATGATACCTATATCAGGTTTACCACGGCTAAATTCTGATATGAGAATAGCAATGTTCAACAGTCAGTCCAGTGACAAAACCAAGGCTAAAAATACCGCATCGAACGATTTTTACTTGGAGAAGCCATTAATCAACAATAGATTTAATTGTAACAATAGTAACTATTTGACCAATACCACTTCGCGTATCTGCCTCAAATAGCAGCAAGAACATAATCTCTCTTGGTACAAGATATGCGATCAATCATTCTGAGTACCAGGATCTGTAAAACTACAACGCAGTACTGTTACCACCACTCTAATCACAAGCTTCACAGCTTTGTTTATAATTTATCCTTGCCAAAATCACCAGCATATAAATAAAAGCATTACGGACGAAATATTCACCTTAATTATTCGGAAAATAGTTCTAAATAATTTCTTAATTATACGTTGCCTAACTGGGGAAACACACCATAGGCAACGCTTTGTTTGTTTCTTATGACGAAAATTATGATTCCTTATCAAATTAGTGATAACTGTTTTACACAAAAGACTTTCAGATCGGTAGTTCAGAAACAATTTTCCAGTTTATTGAGCTAACGCTCTTTTCCAGACTTATACGACAAACAATTGCTTCAATCTCTTTTTGCTCATCCAGAGTTGCTAACACTTCAGCGCACACTTCAAATTTTCCAGATTGAACTCTAGCAGCGAAACTCAGTGATCGTAGCCTCACAGCGACTCCATTGAGAGCCTGTAACACCAAAGTTCTCACCAGAATTTCGTCATCACTGTCACACACTATGTGAATTTTATAACACTGTACTTGATCAATAGCCTGCTGCCTGGGTTGTAAATTAATGCGCAAAGCTGCTTCACGTAACAATATATTTGCGCAAAGAATAATCGCTGTCGCTATCCCTGCTAGCCAATATTGTCCCAAGCCACACAGCACACCAATTCCAGCCGAGCACCATAAAGTTGCTGCGGTATTTAATCCATGAATGTTCATACCTTCCCGCATAATGACACCCGCACCAAGGAAACCAATACCTGAAACAACTTGTGCAGCAATACGACCAGCACTATCGGGTGAAGTTGTTATTGAACTGAGGATAAAAACTGCTGCACCGGTCGCAACTAATGCATTGGTTCTTAAACCTGCCATACGTTGACGCCATTGGCGCTCAGCACCAATTAATGCGCCAAAACACATAGCCGATAATAAATGAAAGACAAAAGGAGTTATTAACATGACATTCTCCATACAACCAAATGGATAAATAATCATGTGCATTTGTTTTGCACACAGAAATGTATGCTGAATATTTAATTCAGCCCTATTTTCTGTCCATACCTGGAGGTAACAAAGCGTAAATATATAACAGCATAATAAAAACCCAACATACTATCCCGGTTATTTGACCAAAACCGGATAACATCATTCTTTGAGTAAGTACAGCTCAGATATTTTGAGTGGTACTGCCCGCTTTATTTGGCAAGCAGCAAATCGGAAGGAAATAAATAGCTTGCCGTTTTATTGTCTATTTAACCGAAAACTTTGACTATCCAATGGCTATCTCTCCAATAAAATTCGTACGAAGTATAATCAGGAGTAATTAATAAGTAAAGAAGGATATGGCTTTAGCAAAGAAAAAGCCCGTCACTATAGAAAATAGTGACGGGCTTCAAAATCATCCAAGCAATCAGATAGCCATTACGTTTGCTGCTGCTGGGCCTTTTGCACCATTTTCAATGGTGAATTCTACGTTCTGGCCTTCTGCCAAAGTTTTGAAACCGTTACCCTGAATGGCAGAGAAGTGAACGAATACGTCTTTGCTACCGTCAGCTGGGGTGATGAAACCGAAGCCTTTAGACTCGTTGAACCACTTCACTTGACCTTTCATTTTGTCAGACATTGTGACTTTCCTATATATCAAAAAAATTTTGCCACCATTGGGCATGTATTGGCCAGTTATATCAGCTATTACTTATGGAGGCACTAAGAAGGAAACGCGTCAACAAAGGCTATCTGAGGATAACACTTACACATAACTCATTAACTCAAGATGTCGTACATAAAGTAGGTCTGTTAATCAGGCCGGCTGCATTAACTCATGATAGAAAAGGAATAGCAACCTTTTTATGCATTGGTGTTTTAAAAAAAATATTTATGCTCATTATTAAAGCAATAATTTAACAAACAATGTCATTAGTTATAAATTTTTTTGATTTATTCAACCTTTATCTTAATGAAAGCATTAGAGTTAATCTTAGTCAATAACAATTGGCAGATTAAAATAAAACAACTGATCTACGTAAGATCACCTCCCCCATGCTAGCCTTAAGGGCAATATATACCCGTCATCTTTCAAGTTGCCTCTTTGTTGGCTGCACTCACTCACCCCGGTCACATAGTTCTCTATGCTCCCGGGGATTCGCTCCCTTGCCGCCGCGATGCATCTTGAAATCCATAGGGTATAGTTATGAAAATATTTCACTTTTCTTTTGCTTAATCAGGTCAATATATGAATATCATTAAACAGATACTGATTCAGGATCTTGAACGAATCAACATCGAAGAACAACGTGATGGTAAACCCCGTTTTAACAGCCAATTTATCAGCAACCATCCTTATCTCTGCCTGGCTATGCTTGTATCCTACCTGTTTCTCGCTGCACTTATCTGGTATGCCCCATATTTTAGTTTACTTTCACTGCTAGCTTTTACAGTACTCTTCATTATTATGTCGGCGGTTTTATTACTCGAAATCAAACCTGTGTATCGGTTTGATGATATCGGCGTACTTGATCTACGGGTATGTTACAACGGCGAATGGTTCGTCAGCGAAAAAATCTCAGACTGCGCAATCAAAGAACTTTGTTCCCACCCTCATGTTCCATTGGCAATAAAAGATGAAATCAAGCGCATTATACAAATGAAAGGTGAAATTCATTTTTATGATGTTTATATCATGGTGTTTCCTGAGCAATCACATATAGCAACATCGTTACCGATCATGAATAGCCGATAAAATGAACAAAAGTACTCAACTTCAGTGAAATAGCACAGTTATAAGACAATGCGCTCATATGGCAAGCAAATAATAAACTAGTAAGCTTTTTTGCGTTGACAGCGTTTCAATTGATCGCTAGTATCCGCCCCGTTCTCAAGAACGATTCCTCCATAGTTCAGTCGGTAGAACGGCGGACTGTTAATCCGTATGTCACTGGTTCAAGTCCAGTTGGAGGAGCCAAATTCAAGCCTGGAGATGTTAAAGAGAATCTCTAGTACGCATAGAATAGCTGGTATACAAAAATATGGCTAGCATGCAAAAAAGCCCAATAAGAATTGGGCTTTTTTTCTATGTAAGCAACAACACATTCGCCGGCACCAAAATAATCAATCCAGAACTACCTTATAAATCTTCTCTTTAGATTTATGCAATATATTCACTTCACCAACAAATGATATTTCGTAGTGAATTCTTACCTGACCATTACCTATATAATTAAAGAAATCAACTCCACCCGGCTGACCATCTGCATTTTCTTCAGGCTTAATTACAGCTAACCGAAAAATATTATCTTCACTACCTTGTAAAGAATCTATCTTTAATACTAATTCCCCTGTATCTCGATTGTCAGCAGAATACCCTCTTATGTGTACTGTACCTTTTTTCAACTCCTTATCTTTAAGTTTTACATCGTTGACCAAAATATTGATGTCATAATCAATAATACTCTCACCAATTGGTCGGCCCCTATTTTCATCATACTCTTCAATATAAGGCACTTCTAAATCACGACGGACCTGGACTGTTGCAGAATCTTCATCAAGCTCTACAAGTACACGTTGAATAGCAGAAAATCTAGCAGTACCGCTTTCGCTAATAGTATAATAAAGGCTATCATGTTTACCTTCAGTAAGGAGATCATTTTTCACCGGCAAACTACGAATATCACCGCTATTTTGCACACCAGGAACAACTTCAACATTATCATTATCAAAAACAAATTTCAGTTCATGTTTATCTAAAATATTAGAATCAGTAAAAAGTACTCTAACTCCTGCTTTTATATCATCACCGCTAATAACATTATCATAATGTGCCGGATATACAGGTGCTGCCAATCCCACTGACTTTAGTTTAAATCGACTCAGAGCGGCTTTCGCTACCACACCACCACTCGCATCCGTTACTTCGGCATCAAAGCCAATTGTTGCATTAACTCTCTGATCTGTCTTGATTTTTACTAATATTTCAGATGCTCTACTAATGGGATCAAATATGCTATTGTTATTTACGATTTCATATTCGCCTTCATTCAAGCCATTCACCACAATTTTACTTTTGTAATTTTCTAATGATACAGAACCATCATCATCCTGTAGAACTACAAACAATCGTAATGGAACGTTAAACCAGTCTTTATGTGAAACCCAGTTAGTTACATCAGTATTAATTAAAAACTTCATGACTTCTCCTCATCTGTTTTATAAAAATCACCAGAAAATTAACCACTCTTTTCGGGGGGAATATTATCTGCTTGTTTTATATTTAAAATTATTTCCACCTCCTTACCAATTATTTAATTTAAAATATTTTTTGAAATAGTTTTTATTCATTTCATTGCATTTTATATGCATATGCAAATACATTATTAGATCGAGAATATCTTAGTATACTAGCAGAAAATGAGATTTCATTATTAATGTCAAACTCTTTATCATTCGCTTTGGCGTGGATTAATATCATGTTTGCCAAATCAGATATTAAATAATAAATTACTTTTTCAGTTAATAATTATAGACAAGTAAATCCGATAATAAATATCAAAATACAATAAGTGATCTGTTAAAACAGATAAAATAGGAAAATTACCATGAAATATAAAAATATCATAAATAACACAAAGAAAAAATTATCTAATATATATTTAATTATATTTTTAATGCTCATAATTAATTATTTTCTAAATAAAAATATAGATGGTATTTTCACCATCTAATTATCATGGGTAAATATCAGTTAACTCTCGTGTTTCTTGCGCTGAAAAATTTAATTGACAAAAAAATGGTAAAAAACATCATTATTGAACATCAGTTAACCAATCAAACTCAATTTTTACTTTTCCCCTTTGACAAGCCCAAAATACCCAGATATTATTCGCCTCGTTGTCAAGGACAATTCCTCCATAGTTCAGTCGGTAGAACGGCGGACTGTTAATCCGTATGTCACTGGTTCGAGTCCAGTTGGAGGAGCCAAATTCATAAGAAGCCCGCCAAGTGCGGGCTTCTTGCATTCCTAATTCCACCCGTCGCTTACAACGTAGTATAACAATTCTAATCAACATCAATCCGCTTCTATAGCATACATCTCCAGCAAATAAGCCTTATTTGGCATAAAAATAGATCAAAAAGTTCAGTTTGACAGCAAACAGACCATTTTTGTTATTTTCTGCTTTGACAAAGCAAAAGCATATCGTTAATATTCACCCCGTTGTGAAGGAGTTCCTCCATAGTTCAGTCGGTAGAACGGCGGACTGTTAATCCGTATGTCACTGGTTCAAGTCCAGTTGGAGGAGCCAAATTATGAAAATCCCGCTTAATGCGGGATTTTTGCTATTCTGACTTCTCTACTTAATTCTCCCAACTATTTACTCATAACATAAGCACGGTAGTTCTATTCAACTTACGTTAATGGAATAAAATTCCATCAAATCTCAAGTAACTAGCATAAAAATATAACAACAAGTGCATTTTGCCAGCAAACAAACTTTTTCTATTGTTTTATACTTTGACAAAGCCGAAACATATCACTAATATACGCCCCGTTGTGAAGGAGTTCCTCCATAGTTCAGTCGGTAGAACGGCGGACTGTTAATCCGTATGTCACTGGTTCAAATCCAGTTGGAGGAGCCAACTTCATCTCTTTTTTACCCTCATATTTTATTTTTCCTTTGTTATAAGAAAATCCACCTCTGACTACCCTAATCTAATTGATTTGGCTGAATTTTTTTCTAAAAATTATATTCATTAATAGCTATTCAACCATTTTAGCTTTATCATCCATTCCCGGCCTGGATATGCTGAACTCAGCATCTTCGTTCCTATCATATATACTGGAGCCGGTTTCTCATGACCACTGAATCATACACAATAAAAATCCGCCGCCCTGATGACTGGCACATCCATTTTCGTGATGGTGAAATGCTAAAAACTGTCGTTCCCTATACCAGTCGTTACTTTGGCCGTGCTATCGTCATGCCTAATCTGCTTTCGCCGATTACAGAAGTGGTCAGTGCTAAGGCCTATAGAGACAGAATATTGGCAGCCATTCCCGAAGGGCATAACTTCCAGCCCCTTATGACCTGTTATCTTACTAACACTACTGAAAGTTCTCAGATAGAAATAGGTTATAAAGAAGGCATTTTTACCGCCTGTAAGCTCTACCCTGCCAATGCCACAACCAATTCAAGCCACGGCGTCTCTGATATAAAGAATATTTATCCACTATTAGCCGTTATGGAAAAACTGGGGATGCCTCTACTCGTCCACGGTGAGGTTACTGCTTCTCATATTGATATTTTTGATCGAGAAGCCCGTTTTATTGAACAAGTTATGGAACCACTACGTAACCAGTTCCCGGCACTGAAAGTTGTGTTTGAGCACATAACTACTAAAGAAGCTGCGCAATATGTGCTGGAAAGCGATAACAATTTGGCAGCGACATTAACTCCACAGCATCTCATGTTCAACCGCAACCATATGCTGGTTGGTGGGATCCGTCCACATCTGTACTGTCTGCCTGTGCTGAAACGTAATGTGCATCAAGAAGCTTTACGAGCAGCCATCGCCAGTGGTTGTGATCGCTTCTTCCTGGGCACAGACTCGGCACCACATGCTCAACACAAGAAAGAATCCTCCTGTGGTTGTGCCGGCGTCTTTAACGCACTATCAGCGTTACCTGCTTATGCAACAGTGTTTGAGGAGATGAATGCATTACCGCATTTTGAAGCTTTCTGTTCACTTAATGGCCCTAAATTTTACGGGCTACCTGTCAATGAGGGCTTTATCGAACTGACTCGCAAATCCTCTACCATCATTGAATATATCGATTGTAATAATGAAAGGCTTATTCCATTTTTGGCTGGCGAAGATGCCCGTTGGGATGTGAAAGTAGCAGACTGATATAACATGGGGATGGTCATCATCCCCATTAATTTACATAGTTATCAACACACCAACAAATTGACTTACAATTCCTAACAAAAAACCTTCTTACTTTCATTAAAAAGCATATACTAACTAATGACTCATTCAAGAATGAGGTAGTTTGCTCTTAGTCAATGATATTAATAAATAATGCAGTGATCTGATTAGGAGGTTTTATGGGCAGTAAAGATGAGGTTATTCAAACGCATCCTGTTGTAGGTTGGGATGTCAGTACCGTTGATACATATGATGCAATGATGCTACGCCTTCACTATTTGTCCTCCCAAGATCAAACACCAGAACATGTCATGGTAGATCGAACCTTATGGTTGACAACTGACATTGCAAAGCAATTGATATACATCCTCCAAGCAGGAATTGAAAAGATCGAATCTTCAGAATACAGTGATCTAACCCATACGAAACATTAATAATCTTAAACCCGGACACCCGTACAAATGGGTGTCCGGGCAGGAGACACATCAATTCATCTCAAAGATTTTGTCTGGAATACCATATCACTATATAATAATTTCGGATTAAGTTAACTTAACCATCACAATTGCCGAGTTGACTACTAATAGATGGGGCGTTTATTGTGAGTTTGGCCAAACAGGAACAGGGATGTACAATAATGAAAATCTTAATTGTTGAAGAGTGCTATTATACCCGTTCAGGTATCAGAGAGTTTTTAAAGAAAAATGATAATGCCGAAGATCTTGAAATTGTTGACTCACCGTCAATTAATGAGGCTATAAATATTGTCACTCATTTTGCTCCTGATATTGTTTTAGCTAATTTGACACATTATTGTCATCATGCCAGTTACTGTTCCGATTTACAGAAATTCATTACACTTATAGATAACACTCGTATTTATATATACCTCGATAGCGCCTATCCTTATTGTGATCATTATATTACATTGAAGGATAGTGTTTTTATTCTGGCAAAGAGAAATCTTACCTACCTGCTTAATAAGATTAGCAAAATTACATTACAGGAAATTCAGAGACATAAAACAACAGTTGACCAATGCTGTTCTATTTTCAGCCCTCAAGAGCACAAAGTTATCGATTACTGGATGCAAGAAATCCCTAATTACCAGATATCAAAAAAGTTAAAAATCAGTAATAGCACAGTCTATTCTCATAAAAGACACATTACTGAAAAAATAAATGTGCATAATAGAATTGAACTCTGCTTTATTTACAATGTATTTAAATACCTCTATTAAAGTATTCTATTAACTATACCCTATGGATTTCAAGATGCATCGCGACGGCAAGGGAGCGAATCCCCGGGAGCATAGATAACTATGTGACCGGGGTGAGTGAGTGCAGCCAACAAAGAGGCAACTTGAAAGATAACGGGTATAAATCAAATAAACTGGCACATTGATCGCTGTGCCAGCGATTAATCACGTTATTCAACAGACTGTAGTGAAGTACTGTTCAACCCATCCTGTAGACGATGCCGGGATTTATTAAATATTTTTGCTCCATTTTCACGACCGGCACGGCGAGCACGCTGCTCGGTTTCCGGTAACCTGACTTCTTCTCTGCACATTTCACTACAACAGCCTTCAAATTTAGTTGCACACTCTGGACACTGAATAAATAGCAAGTGGCAACCTTCATTTTTACAATTAGTATGGCTGTCGCAAGACACGCCACATTGATGGCAATGAGCAATCACATCGTCTGAAATACGCTCTCCCATCCGCTCATCAAAGACAAAGTTTTTACCAATAAAACGTACCGGTAATCCCTGTTCTCTCGCTTTACGGGCATATTCGATAATACCGCCCTCTACGTGATAGACGTTTTTAAAGCCATTGTGCAGCATATAAGCACTGGCTTTTTCACAGCGAATACCACCGGTGCAGTACATTACAATATTTTTATCCTTATTATCCTGCAATATTTCCGCAGCCATTGGCAGCTGTTCACGGAATGTATCAGAAGGAATTTCAATTGCATTTTCAAAATGCCCGACTTCATATTCATAGTGATTGCGCATATCAACAAATAGCGTATCAGGATCATCCAGCATCTGGTTGACCTGCTCAGCTTTAAGGTACTCGCCGGTTTTTGATGGATCAAAAGTTTCATCTTCAATCCCATCAGCCACTACGCGGTCACGTACTTTCATACGCAAAACCCAGAAAGATTTCCCATCATCATCAAGCGCAATATTCAGCCTCAAATTATCCAATGCAGGATCAACGCTATACAGCAAAGCTTTAAATGCTTCTAAATTATGAGTTGGTAAACTTATCTGAGCATTGATCCCCTCTTTAGCAATATAAACCCGGCCAAATACTGAAAGATCAGTAAATTGTTGATACAAGCTGTTGCGAAAAGCCAGAGGATCTAAGATGTTAAAATATTTATAAAAAGAGATGGTCGTACGAGGTTGAGTCTCCGCCAACATACGTGCTTTCAGCTCTTTATTAGAAATGCGGTTGTGTAACACTGACATGGTGTACTTTCCTGAATTTCAAGTCATAAAATAGGGATGTATACCCTATGGATTTCAAGATGCATCGCGACGGCAAGGGAGCGAATCCCCGGGAGCATAGCGAACTATGTGACCAGGGTAAGCGAGTGCAGCCAACAAAGAGGCAACTTGAAAGATAACGGGTATATAAGTGATAGCCTCCGCTATCAAGCGTAATATGATAACGAAAATGATTTTCAACGAGTAGTCATTTGTAACGCAATGATAGGAAATCAGTAATAATAAAACGGGAGGGCCCTCCTCCCATCAATTGATTACGCAGCCCTTTGCTCACAGGACAAAGATAGATACGCCAAACGACTAGCAACCAGCAAGTTTAACTGGCAATGGCTTAATCTCTATCAAGGCTGGAACCAATCATCAGCGCTTTCCCATGTCTCTTGTAGAATCTCTTCAACGGCTTTCCTGTCATCAGGAGTTCCACCACGAATAGATAGCCCATCATGACTTGCCAACTTCACATTGGTTTTAATATCAGGCCAGCGACGTTTAAGACGGTTATCCAGTTCTACAGCAAGCGCAGGGACGGCACCTTTTGGCAGTTTTTTAGATTTATCGATAGTGACTTCTACATGCATAATTTTTCCCTCCACAAACAACACTGTTCATATAAACAGTAATATTATCTACATGAATTGTAAATAGCTCTGTAAAACTATTTTAATTTTTATTTATCAGTAAATTATGAGCTATCATTCTTTACCAATGACAAGAGCTAAGTGCACCAAAATTGAGATCATAAACATTTCATACTTGAAAACTTCGATATCCCGTTAAAAAATGTCACAATAGAAAAATTGTTTTGTCCATCTTATTGGAACTATAAAAACCTGAGAATCCATGATACAAGCACCTTCTTTTCAACGTTCACTACTTCATCCCCGTTATTGGCCTACTTGGTTTGGTATCAGCCTGCTTTACTTACTGGTTCTGCTCCCCTACCCCATTATTTACCGGATAGGCACTCGTCTGGGCAGATTTTCTATGCGCTTTCTGAAAAAACGTGCCAAAGTTGCCGAAAGAAATCTTGAGCTATGTTTTCCTGATATGCCACAAGAGGAGCGCAACGCGCTATTAATAAAAAACTTTGAATCCGTCGGAATGGGAATATTTGAAACGGGTATGGCTTGGTTTTGGCCTGACTGGCGGATAGAACGCTGGTTTAAAGTTATTGGGCGAGAAAATATTCAGAAAATTCAAACTACTGGGCAAGGAATTATTGTTATTGGTATCCATTTCCTGACGCTGGAACTCGGTGCCCGCATTCTCGGTTTGCTCAATCCTGGAATTGGAGTCTACCGACCAAATGATAATCCAGTTATGGATTGGCTACAAACATGGGGACGACTGCGCTCCAACAAATATATGCTGGATAGAAAAGATGTCAAAGGCATGATCCGCTGTCTGAAAAATGGCGAAATTGTCTGGTACGCCCCCGATCATGATTACGGCCCACGAAAAAGCGTATTTGCACCACTATTTGCTGTAGAACACGCTGCAACCACCACAGGCACGTCGATACTTGTACGCCTCGCTGATCCGGCAATGATCCCATTTACTCCCCGTCGTCTGCCTGATGGAAAAGGTTATGAACTGATTATTCAACCAGCAGTGGCAGGATTTCCAAAAGATGATGAAGTGAAAGCAGCTGCTTTCATGAATAGAGTTGTCGAACAGGAAATTTTACAGGCACCTGATCAATATATGTGGTTGCATCGTCGCTTTAAAACCCGGCCTAAGGGTATGCCTTCTCTGTACGGACAAGCTGATAAAGTCCAT
The DNA here is from genome assembly GCF_042879355.1 of Photorhabdus sp. RM71S. Classification (NCBI taxonomy): domain Bacteria; kingdom Pseudomonadati; phylum Pseudomonadota; class Gammaproteobacteria; order Enterobacterales; family Morganellaceae; genus Photorhabdus; species Photorhabdus sp. RM71S. Next base: position 55,920 of record NZ_JBHFKV010000021.1, read on the forward strand.
TAAATTTATTCATGGCTGTTTCTTCATCCAGGAAACAGCCATAATCACTTTCGTATCCCCCCAATAATTCACTATCTCATCTTAATGCTGATGCCATATTTTTTAATCTAATTTATTTCCAATTTTTATATAAGAAACAAGGACTAATCTAAAATTTCCTAATAAATACTAAGTTGACAATCAGGTTACTTTACTTTCTTTATCTTTCATTATCACCGTTAATATCTAGCCTTTGAAAAGATGTCTTATATATTATAGTTATTACTTAATTTATTATTTTAAAATATTTTCCCCATAAAAAGACATCGAATATAAATAGAAGTAAGTCAATAGGTCTTATCCTCATTTTAACCAATCAATGATGAGAAATGAGATTTATGTCGGATTTTGCTCTGAAAAATGAAATATAAAGTAAGAGATATCTTACTTGTTAATAAAATTGACCGAAAAATATGTTAAAAATATATTAACAAAACAGGACATCATTTAATAAAAACGTGGCTTTTTTGTTTGCTCTAAACCTAAATTTGAAAGAGCTTGTTAAAAGCTTTATTTGTCACACACACTGCACTCTTAGAGTGTAGTCTTATAGGAAAACTTAGATGCAATCCTCCATTAACAATACGAAAACCAGAACTTTCTTTGGGCATCCTTATCCATTAAGTTCTTTGTTCTTCACAGAAATGTGGGAACGTTTCTCTTACTACGGCATTCGTCCACTGCTGATCTTATTCATGGCTGCAACCATCTATGATGGTGGTATGGGTATTCCTCGTGAACAGGCCGCTGCCATTGTCGGTATCTTTGCAGGCAGTGTTTATCTGACCGCACTACCCGGTGGTTGGCTAGCGGATAACTGGTTAGGTCAACGTCAAGCAGTCTGGTATGGCTCAATCATTATTGCACTAGGGCACTTGTCTATCGCTCTTTCCGCTTTCTTGAGTCATCACCTGTTTTTTATCGGCTTACTACTGATCGTATTAGGTACAGGGCTGTTTAAAACCTGTATCACCGTCATGGTCGGCACACTGTATAAAAAAGATGATCCACGTCGTGATGGTGGTTTCTCTCTGTTTTATATGGGGATTAATCTGGGCTCCTTTATCTCTCCATTAATTACCGGTTTACTCATTCAAGATTATGGTTGGCATTGGGGTTTTGGTATTGGTGGGCTAGGGATGTTGATTGCCCTACTGATATTCCGATTTTACGCTGTTCCTCTGATGCGCCGTTATGACAAAGAGGGGGGATTGGATTCAAACTGGGATCGCCCCACAGTCAAACGTAAAAATGTCGGCAAATGGGTTTTTACCGCTATTATTGCTATGATTGCGATTATTGCCCTACTTATCCTCGGTATTATTCCATTTAATCCCGTGGCTGTAGCCAGTACGATGGTCTATATCATCTCATCTTGTGTAACACTTTACTTTGTCTATCTGTTCCTGTTTGCTGGTTTGAGCGGTAGTGACCGTTCTCGCCTACTGGTTTGTTTTATTTTACTGGTATCTGCCGCCTTCTTTTGGTCTGCATTCGAACAGAAGCCAACCTCATTTAACCTATTTGCCAATGATTATACTAACCGCTTAGTCATGGGATTTGAAATCCCAACAGTATGGTTCCAGTCAATCAACGCACTATTCATTGTCCTACTGGCTCCCGTATTTAGTTGGCTATGGCCCGTATTGGCAAAAAGTAATATCAATCCAAGCAGTATCAGTAAATTCATTATTGGTATTCTGTTCGGTGCCGGTGGTTTTGGTCTGATGATCCTGGCAGCACAGAATGTACTCGCAACAGGTGAAACCGTTTCTCCATTCTGGCTGGTCGCAAGTATTCTATTGCTGACACTCGGTGAACTGTGCCTTAGCCCCATTGGTCTCGCAACGATGACGCTACTGGCCCCATCTCGAATGCGTGGTCAAGTCATGGGCTTGTGGTTTTGTGCGAGCGCTTTAGGTAATTTAGCTGCCGGCTTGATTGGTGGACATGTACGCGCTGATCAACTGGACAACCTACCTGATCTGTTCTCCCGTGTATCTTTAGCTCTGGTTATTTGTGCAGTCGTCTTGATGGTGTTAATTGTCCCCATTCGCCGCCTGCTTAATAATGCTGATAAGTCAGAAGCGAAAGCTCAATAATATTTACCGCTAACGTAAAGCCATCTCACTATAAAATGGCTTTACGTATTTCAACGCATTTGTGCTCTTGAAAACAAACACATTAGTGCATTGCCGTTGTAGTGGATGGCTTAACTATCTGTTTTACATTCAATAATTCCGTTTGATATGCATGATTACGCACATCCCATAGTTCGACTGCATGTTGAATATTAAGCCAAAATTCCGCAGTGTTCCCCAAAGCCGCTGCCAATTTAATCGCCATAGGAACGGTTAACGAACCTTTATCATGCACAATTCGACTTAATGTATTACGGTGAACAGCCATTGCTTCCGCAAGCACATTAATTTCGATATTCAAGGGCACCAGAAACTCACTCACCAATATTTCACCAACTGTTGCCGGGCGACGTTTTGTATTTCTCATCATTTATTTCCCTCAGTTTAATAGTTATGAGGATCCAGATATGTATCAACCGCAACACCATCAGTCCACTGAAAAATAAGCCTATATTGCCTATTTACTCTTATTGAGCACCATCCCCTCAAATAGCCATTCAAGTGCTCAAAATGGTTTCCCGGAGGGATTCTCAAATCAGCCTCTTTAACCGAAGCATCCAGAATTTGTAGTTTTCGGTATAACGCACTCTGTAGAGATGCAGGTATACATTTGTGCGGTAAATCTTGCTCATAAAATCTTTCTAACCATCTATCCCTGAATTCAACAGCCATAACATCCTCGTTGTTTGTATATTACGCACAATTATGTTGTGCATCAAGTCATAAAATGCTGAAAATATCATTTGGCTTTACGTAACCTAGCTGGAGTACAACCATAATGTTGACTAAATGCAAAGGTAAAAGCTGACTGGGAGGCATAACCAGACAGAAAAGCAATGTCAGCCAAAGGCCTATCACTGTAAGCCAACAGATTATAGGCAAATTCCATCCGGCACGTTTTCAAATAAGTCATTGGACTCATCCCTGTTGCAATAAACAGTTTACGATGCAAGGTACTGGCAGATACTGCGCAAATATCAGCCATATCCATCACCGTCACTTTCTCATGCAGACGCCCAACAAGCCCTTGATGTAGTTTTACTATCAACGCTGAAGATGAACCTACTTGTGGTAGCTGAGCCAGCAGCAAACGGGCAGCATCAGCGTGATTAGCGGGTGGCGGCGGGTAATCATGCAACCACTTAATAAGAGCAAGCGCAGAATCAGGTAATGGTTGCCAGAAAGCATCACTATGTAATGGATTAAACAGTGCCGAAGGCAACTCCAGCACCAATTGCTGATTTTCACCACTAGCGCAAAAGCTGTGTTTCGCATCCGGAGGGATCATAACAACATTTCCAAAACTAACGGTACGTTGTTGCCCTTCTACGTTTAACTCAAGTTGCCCGTTATAGCCAAAAACGAACTGCCATAACCCTTGATGGCTATGGCTAATAGTTTCAGCAGAATACCGGCGTAAATGTAATGAAGGTAATTGAAGAGCCATATTCATTGTCGCTGATTAAAATACACTCCATTCATTCGACAACAAAATAGCGTGATTTACAATAATTTATGACCATTCGGGACAGGAAGAGTAAATTCTGCGATCACCACCGCACCATTTTCATCCACACTGCCGGTTAGCAATACCTCCGATTTAACACCAGCAATCCGTTTTGGTGGAAAATTGCATACACAAAGAACCTGACGACCAATTAATTGTTCAGGTGTGTAATGCACAGTTATCTGGGCGCTTGAGCTTTTAACGCCCAACACGCCAAGATCAATTTGTAATTTATAGGCAGGCTTGCTAGCTTTACGATTCAATTCTACTGAAATAATTGTGCCAACCCGCATGTCAACTTTCTCAAAGTCAGTCCATTCGATCTGTTCCATATATTCTTCTCCTTTAGTACGAAGTCATTATACTCACATGCTAATGGAGAAAATTCTTTCGAAAGAGCGTCAACAATTGTCGACAAACTGCCTATTTTTCCCGACAGGTCATTCACTTCACTATCGAGTTGCTTTAAGTCACGGTTATTCCCGATCAAAAAAGTTACTTCTGGTCATGCCCCCGTTCTCTTTAATACGAGCATCGCGTTCAAGATCTCGACGGATTTTATCATTGACACGATCATTAAACTCTCGGCTCTTCCGATTAAGTTCATCTTCTTTCATCTGTCTTGCCAGTTCCCGCTTCTCCGCCGCATTATTATCTGTAATGAGTCTATCCACATTCCAATGCTTAGGTTTAAGATTTTCCCGTTTTTTTAAATATTCCGTAGATGGCTTATTATCAGCAGGAATATCACTTTTGTAGTCAAAATTTGAGGCAAATGCCTGGAAAGAAATTGCAGATAAAATGACAAAAATGTAACGCGATCCTTTACTCATCATATTGATCCCTTTTCAAAACCATAACTCAGAATAATTATTAAATAATTATCACCAATAAGAATCAACAACATTTATGTCTAACAAACCAGTTATCAATATCAGGTTTACGCTCTATTTAAATTGTACCTTATGGATTTCAAGATGCATCGCGACGGCAAGGGAACGAATCCCCGGGAACATAGCAAACTATGTGACCGGGGTGAGTGAATGCAGCCAACAAAGAGGCAACTTGAAAGATGACGGGTATATGTGCTTTCTACTGACCTGATAAAGCATTAACCCGCCGTAATTTGCGGGTCAATAGTCATTAGAGGTTCGTCGGGAATATAAGGCATTATATCACAATTAAATCAAGTTTCCTTGCCGATAAGCCAGAGAAACCGCCAAAGATTGCACTAAACACAAAGTAGCAGACTGAGAACGGAATGCTTCCACCTGTGCTTCTTTAACCACAAAACAAACATCACTAAAACTGGCAAGCGGGCTAATCTGGCTATCTGTAATCACAATCTGTTTTGCCCCGGCTTTTGCCGCCCGTTCACTGACCATCAGTGTCTCTTCTGCATAAGGGGTAAAACTGATTGAAACAACAACATCTTCTTCCCCAATTAAATTAATCTGTTCCCTGAACATCCCCCCCAAACCATCCACGAGTAAAGGGCGACATTCCAAGTGATTCAATGTATAAGAAAGATAAGCCGCCACACTAAAAGAACGACGCAGCCCAATAATGTAAATATTCTTAGCTTGAGCCAATAAGTCTACCGCGTTCCTTAAATCTTCGGGGGCTGTTCTGGCAGCTAACTGTTGCATAGCCTGCACATTTGAACGAGCAAATTCCTGCAAAATATGCTGAGGGTCTTCTGGCAGTTCCTGTTCGCCATCCAATTCTCTAAATAATCTGGCCCGGTCTGCATAACTGGCGGTTTCTTCCACCATATGCATACGAAATAGCTGTTTCATTTCATTAAAACCACTGAAATCAAACGCATTAGCAAAACGAATTAATGTTGATGGAGGAACATCAGCTTCTCTGGCAATCACAGCAACAGTATCAAAAGCGACACTATTCGTATTATCCAGCACATATCGAGCTACTTGTTGCAGGCGTTTACTCAATTCACTATAGCGTGAACGGACTTGTTCTTGAAATTCATTCAGATTCGATGCGACAGACATAAATCCCCCATAAAATTTATCGCCAGCAATTGTAATCGTTTTACCGTATAAGCTGAATCATATTTCATTTTTATAGTTAAAAATGAAATACATAATCCATTCATTGTAATAATTTATTATTACCACTATATTGATTAACATCTAATTAGTCACCTAATTATCGGTAATTCATAAAAACTTTACTCCGATCACATTAATTGCCTTTTGTTCCAAATCACATTGAAAATAAAACATATATTTCATATATCTATTATCAAAGTTTCCGATTCAGTACTAACATCAAATCCGCAAAAGAGGCTCAGAATGGAACAGGTACATAATTATGTTAATGGGCAACTTATTCCCAGTTATAGCACCCGTTTTTCGCCGGTTTTCAATCCAGCAACAGGAAAACAGATACGTCAGGTAGCACTAAGCACAGCCCATGAAGTTGAACAGGCAATTGGAATCGCTCATCAAGCTTACAGAGAATGGTCTAAAGTATCACCACTGAAACGTGCTCGTGTCATGTTCCAGTTCAAAACATTACTGGAAGCTAATATAGACAAGCTGGCACGATTGATTTCAGAAGAACACGGAAAAATCTATTCAGATGCTATTGGTGAATTAACTCGTGGTCTGGAAGTCGTTGAGTTTGCCTGTGGCATCCCTCATCTACAAAAAGGTGAACATTCCGCGAATACCGGGACGGGAGTGGATAGCCATTCATTAATGCAGCCTTTAGGCGTTTGTGTTGGCATTACCCCTTTCAACTTCCCGGCAATGGTTCCTATGTGGATGTTTCCTATCGCATTAGCGACAGGGAATACTTTCGTATTGAAACCTTCAGAAAAAGATCCCTCTCTCGCGCTTGAATTAGCATCACTACTTAAACAATCCGGTTTACCCAATGGCGTATTTAATGTTATCAACGGCGATAAAGAAGCTGTCGATATACTACTAACAGATCCACACGTGCAAGCTGTCAGCTTTGTGGGTTCAACTCCTGTCGCTGAATATATCTACACTACCGCCTCAGCTCACGGGAAACGCTGTCAGGCGTTGGGAGGCGCAAAAAATCACTGTATTCTGATGCCAGATGCCGATCTCGATATGGCTAGCAGTGCTATTGCAGGTGCAGCATTTGGCGCAGCAGGTGAACGTTGCATGGCACTGTCTGTTGTATTAGCGGTTGGGGATGAAACGGCAGATGCATTAATTGAAAAATTACGTCAACAGATCAACAAAATATCTGTCGGTCCCGGTATTGTCGCAACTACAGAAAACGATATGGGTCCCGTTATCTCCGCCCAACACCAAGCTAAAATCTGTGATTACATCGATAATGGCGAAAAACAGGGGGCCAGCTTGTTAATTGATGGCCGTCAACTCAAGGTTCCCGGTTATGAAAATGGCTATTTTATTGGCCCGACGCTGTTCGATAATGTCACGCCAGAGATGAAAATCTATCAAGAAGAGATCTTCGGTCCTGTTCTGTCAATTGTCCGTGTACCCGATTATGCCACCGCGCTAACATTAATTAACTGCCATCAATATGGTAATGGTACCGCGATATTCACCCGCGACGGAGAAACAGCTCGCCAGTTTAGCGAAGATGTACAAGCGGGTATGGTAGGCATCAATATCCCCATTCCGGTACCAATGGCCTTCCACAGCTTCGGGGGCTGGAAACGCTCAATTTTTGGCCCACTTAACGTTCACGGTAATGATGGCGTTCGCTTCTACACCCGCATGAAAACTGTTACCAGCCGCTGGCCAGCAAGTATCAGGCTAGAACATCATTCCAGCAATTTTGTGATGCCAACAATGGAATAAAATGGAGTCCTGTAACATGAACAAATCAACAATGACGACAGCTCAAGCATTGGTGAAATTCCTGAACCAGCAATATGTGGAAGCAGACGGAGAGCAATACCCATTCATCAGAGGAATCTTTACCATTTTTGGTCACGGTAATGTTGTTGGATTGGGGCAAGCACTGGAGCAAGATCCTGGTCACTTGACCGTTTACCAAGGATGCAATGAGCAAGGTATGGCCCATATCGCCACAGGTTTTGCTAAACAGAAAAAGCGCAAACAGATTTTTGCCGTAACCTCCTCTGTTGGCCCTGGCTCCACCAATATGGTAACCGCTGCGGCAACTGCCACAGCTAATCGCATTCCTCTGCTGTTATTACCCGGTGATCTCTTCGCCTGCCGTCAACCTGATCCAGTCTTACAACAGGTTGAACCGTTCCACGACCATACTATCAGCACCAATGACTGTTTCCGCCCTGTTTCTCGTTATTGGGATCGTATCTCCAGACCAGAACAGCTAATGAGCGCTATGATTAATGCGATGCGAGTTCTGACCGATCCAGCCGATACTGGTGCCGTCACAATTTGCCTACCACAAGACGTTCAAGGCGAGATTTGGGATTTTCCTGACTATTTCTTCCAAAAACGAATTCACCGCATTGAACGCCGCCCTGCTTCTGTTGCCATGATTAACGATGCGGTGGCACTCATAAACCGCAAAAAAAAACCTTTACTTATCTGCGGTGGTGGAGTGCGCTATTCAGAAGCTCATAACGCTTTTCGTCAATTCGCAGAACACTTCAATATTCCTTTTGCTGAAACACAGGCAGGTAAAAGCGCCGTAATTGCCGACCATCCCCTTAATTGTGGTGGCTTAGGCACAACAGGCTGTCTTGCTGCCAACCTGATCGCCAAAGAGGCCGATTTAATTATTGGTGTTGGCACCCGGTTTACTGATTTCACCACTGCATCCAAATCGCTATTTCAGCACCCAGAAGTTGAATTTCTCACTATCAATGTAGCGGAATTCGACGCCTGCAAACTGGATGCAATACCCGTTGTATCAGACGCCCAAGCAGGGTTAAACGCTATTGCAGAACAACTTATTCAATTGAATTATCACAGTGGTTATCAAGATGAGATTCATCAGGCACGGGAAACATGGAGAAAAGAGTTAAATCGTCTGTTCAATATTGAGTATCAGGTAGATTTCACACCAGAAATTCCCGGTCATCTCGATGATAAATTGGAAGAATACAGCCAAACATTACAAACCCGCCTGACACAAACCAGCGTATTGGGATTATTAGACAAATATCTTGAGCCCGAAGCGATTATTGTTGGTGCATCAGGTTCCCTCCCTGGCGATTTACAGCGATTATGGCAACCCAAACAACCGGATACCTATCATCTTGAGTATGGCTATTCCTGTATGGGCTATGAAATAGCCGCTGCTATTGGCGCTAAACTAGCCTGCCCCAACCAACCGGTTTATGCCATAGTCGGTGATGGCGCTTATATGATGCTTCATTCAGAGCTGCAAACCGCAGTACAGGAAAATATCAAAATCACCGTGTTGCTATTTGATAACGCGGGATTTGGCTGCATCAATAATCTGCAAATGAGCCAAGGGATGGGCAGTTTCGGAACAGAAAATCGTTATCGTAACCCAGAAAGCGGCAACATGGATGGCAAACTGATTAAAGTCGACTTCGCCAAAAATGCAGAAAGCTACGGCTGTAAAAGTTACCGAGTCCACGATGAGCAACAACTGCTTTGTGCGTTACAGGAAGCCCAAAAACAGACGGTACCAGTACTCATAGATATCAAAGTGTTACCTAAAACAATGACGCATGATTATGAATCATGGTGGCGAGTAGGAACAGCACAAGTGGCCAAAAATCCAGCCATAGAATCTGCCGCAAAGAAAATAAAGGAGATGGTTGCAACCAGAGTACGTCAGTACTAGAAGTGAGTGGCCTGTTATCTTACGGGCCATTTTCCCTTTCCTCACCATTTTCAATGCCATTTTTGGAATTTTTATTCTGGAAATAAGTTACTCTTTTCCTTTCATTAATCTCTATAACTAAGCGTAACCATATACTTAGTCGAATGCATATTATAATTTGTTTTTAAAGGACAAATTTTCCACTCCATCCAGTATCAATCTTACTTTACGTGATCTAATTAACACAAATTTAATATTATTATTAATAAAATGCTACGCCACACTCAAAAATATAATTTCCAAATATTGATAATTTGAAATAAATATTTTATTTGATATATTTTAAAGTATCTCATAAGCAGATACTTAGGTATCAAGGAGCATCCATGTTCAACATTGCATTATTTGGCGCTGGACGAATTGGGCAAGTACACGCAGTGAATATCGCTCATCATAAAGAAACTTGTCTTTATTCCGTTGTCGATCCCGATCAGAAAAGTGCTGAACTTTTAGTACAGCAATACCAAACAAAAAGACAAACTATTGAACAGGCAATGTCTGACCCTGAAATAGATGGTGTTCTTATTGCCTCAGCAACAGACACTCATGCAGACCTAATTGAACTCGCAGCAAAACATCATAAAAAAATCTTCTGTGAAAAACCGGTTCATCTTGATATTGAACGTATTCGTCATTGCCTTGAAATCGTTAAACAATATCAGGTGCCCTTATTTGTTGGCTTTAACCGTCGTTATGATCCGCAATTCCGCCGAGTAAAAACCCTGTTTGATGCTGGTACGATAGGAAAAGCCGAATCTCTGCTGATTATTTCCCGCGATCCCTCTCCTCCCTCCGCTGAATACGTCAAAGTTTCTGGTGGTATGTTCCGGGATATGACAATACATGACTTCGATATGGCGCGTTTTATTATCGGTGAGGAACCCTGCTCGATCTACGCCCAAGGCAGTAACCTGGTTGATCCCGCTATCGGGCAAGCAGGTGATATCGATACTGCCTTTATTGTTATGAAATTCCCATCAGGTGCAATGACAACCATTACCAACAGCCGCCGTTCCGGGTATGGCTATGATCAACGGATTGAATTGCATGGTGAAAAAGGGCTGCTTAGCGCCGGTAACATCAAAGAAAACAGCGTTGAGCTCTGGGAAAACAGCGGTTGTTTAACTGCCAAGCCAGAGCATTTCTTCCTGCAACGTTACCGGGAAGCCTACATTACTGAATGGGGCCATTTTGTCGATGTCATGGCTGGTCGCGCCACACCAGAATGCAGTGGCGCTGATGGCGAACAGGCACTTTATCTGGCCGATAAAGCTCTCGAATCCCTACATTCAGGTAAAGAAATCAGATTATAAAACAGCTCCATATCTCTAAATAACTGACTCACATTTATTTTCACCCTAAAAACGGGAAAGACCACTTTCCCGTCAGCATATTGCTGCCTGAAAACAGTCAATCAGGCTTGGAGGATAGTATGTTAGCTTTTCTCTCATTTATTGGTTTTACCCTATTAGTGGCTGGCTTCGCTTATCACAAAACCCATAATGCTCGTCTGACAGAATCTACTGAAGGCTATTTTCTTGGCGGACGATCTCTCACAGGTGTTTATATTGGTAGCTCTATGTTATTAATGAACCTATCCACAGAACATTTAATCGGTTTGAATGGATTAGCATTCCGAACCGGATTTATCGTTATGGCTTGGGAAGTAATAGCCGCTGTGACCATCGTTCTATTCGCTATTTATTTTCTGCCTAAATATCTGAAACTCGGTATTTCCACCATCCCGGAATATCTTGAACGCCGATTTGATAAAAATACGCTGCTTATTACCTCAATTCTTTTCCTGGCTATGTATATCATTTCACTACTCCCCATTGTGCTATATACCGGCGCGATTGCATTGGAAAGTCTATTCCAGGTTTCCAATGTATTCAGTATTGATAAAACTACAGCGCTATGGATTATGGTTTGGGGCGTTGGTGGATTAGGTGCGGTCTATGCCATCTTTGGCGGTATTAAAGCCATTGCCGCCGCGGATACTATTAACGGCATTGGCTTAATCGTTGGCGGATTAATGGTAACTATTTTTGCCCTGCTCTATGTTGGCAATGGCAATGCCTGGCAAGGATTAGTTGAAGTTTATCAATCTAATCCTGATAAATTTAACTCCATCGGCAGTGAAGATTCTCTGGTCCCTTTCTCTACGCTATTTACCGGCCTAATTGTTTCCAATATGTTTTTTTGGTGTACCAATCAATCCATTGTTCAGAAGGCTCTTGGTGCGAAAAATCTAGCAGAAGGACAAAAAGGCGTCATGTTGTGTGCTTTACTTAAACTCATCATGCCGTCTATTATTATTCTACCTGGCATTATTGCTTTCCATATTTTCAAAGGACAAATAGATAATCCAGATAACGCTTACCCAGAATTAGTACATTTAATTCTACCGGAAGTATTGGTTGGTTTCTTTGCCGCTGTGGTCGTCGGTGCGGTATTTTCCACATTCAGCGGCGGACTTAATTCATCTGTGACACTGTTTATCGTCAATATTTACAAACAGCGAATCAATCAAAATGCCACCGAAACGCAAACAGTCGCTATGAGTAAATATTTGGGGATCGGGCTAGCGTTAATCACTATGATCGTCGCACCGTTAGTCGCTAATGCGCCGGATGGTCTGTTCTATCTCATTCAACAATTACAGGGGATTTTTAATGCGCCAATTCTCAGCGTGGTATTAGTTGGTCTGATGACTAAACGAGTGCCGCCTATTGCCGCTAAACTTGGCCTATTATTCGGTATGTCTGCCTATATTGTCTGTAATTTCATTTTAAAAATTAACCTGCACTTTTTTCATCTGGTTGGCATTTTATTTGTCCTCAATGTTATTTTCATGTTGGCTATTGGCTACTTTTTTCCAGCTAAACCATTTGAAGATGTTTATACCGAACAGGTAAATATTACGCCGTGGTCTATGGTGAAACCGGTTGCATGGTTAATTACACTCTGTTCAATCTCGATATATATATTCCTCGCACATAATGTTCCCAAGGTAATTATGATTATTTATTACCTGTCTGCGGTATTAATACTATCTTATGCACTATACCAGATAGGTAAAACGCTATTCAGGAAGCTTGTAATAAATAGTACACCAAAAAGATCAGGTAAATAAAATAAATAACTGACTTTATTACTCCAATATTATTATCAGAATAACTCACTGCCAGGACTTCCCTGCATCCTATATTTGAAAGAGGAAATCCTGGAGAGATAACAGCTCCCTTTGCTAACTAACACACGCTCCATATATACCCGTCATCTTTCAAGTTGCCTCTTTGTTGGCTGCACTCACTCACCCCGGTCACATCGTTATCTATGCTCCCGGGGATTCGCTCCCTTGCCGCCGCGATGTATCTTGAAATCCATAGGGTATATACCAAGCCATAAATAAAATAAAAATTCTAATATTCTATTTTTTCTGTTCTTATCACTGAATGGCACCTAATTCATTATAAAATTAACCCATATAACAATGAATTACATAAAAAACCCTTATCAGATCACAACTTGAAATTAATGTTTTTATTTAAGTTGAAAATGAAATAAATGTTTCCTATAACAGGTGTATGACAGCAACCAAGGCTAACTGGCAAACACTAAAGAATTGACTGCAACAACAAACGACCTATCCGCTTCTATTCGGAGAAACAGCTATATGGAAGAGATTCGTATCGGCCTAATCGGTACTGGTTACATCGGACGCACACATGCCATTGCTTACGCACAAGCACCTACGGTTTTCCCTCTGGCAGGCAAACTAGTTTGTGAAATGGTAGCCGAAGTTTCTGCTGAACTCGCCGCAAAACGGTCTGAACAGTTAGGTTTCCGGCGCTTTACTGATAATTGGCGCAAATTAGTAGCAGACCCCGATATTCATGTTGTTGATATCTGCTCACCAAATTTTCTTCATAAAGAGATGGCTCTCGAAGCGATCAAACATGGCAAGCATGTTTATTGTGAAAAACCACTGGCACTACACTCAACTGATGCAAAATTAATGGTCGAAGCCGCCAAAAAAGCCAGAGTGAAAACATTAGTCGGTTTTAACTATATGAAAAACCCTACCGCACAACTGGCTAAAGAGATCATTTCGAATGGTGAAATCGGTGAAGTCATTCACTTCTACGGCACTCATAACGAAGATTATATGGCTGATCCACTCATCCCTATTCACTGGCACTGCTTCAAAGATAAAGCTGGATTAGGTGCATTAGGCGATCTTGCTGCTCATATCATCAATATGGCGCAGTTCCTGGTTGGTGATATCCAAACTGTTTGCTCAGACATGGCAACTATCATCAAACAACGCCCGGAAAAAACCGGTTCTAACATTATGGTTGCGGTAGAAAACGAAGATCAAGCACATGCTATGGTGCGTTTCAACGGTGGAGCAATGGGTATTATTGAAACCTCCCGTATTGCCTGCGGCCGCAAAATGGGTTTGAGCTACACCATTACAGGAACAAAAGGTACTTTGAGCTTTACGCAAGAAAGAATGGCCGAACTAAAACTTTACCGTCACGATGAACCAGCAAACCGCCAAGGCTTTAAAACTATTCTTATTGGACCGGAACATCCTGACTATGCACCATTCTGTCTCGGTGCAGGTCACGGCATCGGCTTCAATGATCAAAAAACAGTGGAAATCAGAGACTTGATCAATGGTATCGCCAGCAATAAAGAGATATGGCCAGATTTCACCGAAGGTTGGAAAGTCTCACGTATTCTGGATGCCATTGCTCATTCTTATCAAGAACAACGTTGGGTGAATGTCACTGAAATTAATTAATTATTTTTATCAATCTTCCACTGTCGGAGCTCATCATAGCAACACTTGATGTTGTACTTAATAAGGAATTGTTCAATGGAGCAGCAAAAAAAATTTGATGTCATCTGCATGGGACGAATCGCCGTTGACCTTTACGGCCAACAAATCGGAGCACGTCTGGAAGACATGGGAAGTTTTGCAAAATATCTTGGGGGTTCTTCCGGTAATGTCGCCTATGGTACCGCTCGTCAGGGGCTTAAATCTTCCATGCTAGCCAGAGTCGGTGATGAGCATATGGGACGTTTCCTTAGGGAAGAGTTGCAAAGTGTTGGCTGTGATACCAGCCATCTAACCACGGATAAAGAACGCCTTACGGCACTGGTGCTGCTAGGAATCAAAGATAAGACCACTTTCCCCTTGATCTTCTATCGTGATAACTGCGCCGATATGGCAATTACCCGTGATGATTTCAGTGAAGAATACATTGCATCCGCTCGTTGTCTGGCTATCACCGGAACACATCTTTCTCATCCTAACACTCGCGATGCGGTGCTGACGGCCCTCAACTACGCCCGCCGTAACCGTGTGAAAACGGTCATGGATATTGATTATCGCCCGGTACTTTGGGGGTTAACTTCTCTGGGAGATGGTGAAACACGTTATATCGCATCGGAGCAGGTGACAGCTCAGCTACAGGAAGTGTTATCACTATTTGACCTCATTGTTGGTACAGAAGAAGAGTTCCATATTGCCGGTGGTTCCACAGATACTATCGAAGCACTACGCAACATTCGTAAACTCACGTCCGCTGCATTAGTTTGCAAACGGGGATCACTGGGATGCTTTTTTTTTACCGCTGAAATCCCTAATGATCTGAATGATAGCATTACCATACAGGGCGTTTCTGTCGATGTGCTTAACGTTCTCGGCGCCGGGGATGCTTTTATGTCCGGCCTGTTACGCGGCTATCTAAATAACGAAGGTTGGGAAAAAGCCTGTACCTACGCTAATGCTTGTGGCGCATTAGTTGTTTCTCGTCATGGCTGCGCGCCAGCAATGCCAGATAAAACAGAGCTTGATAACTATTTATCACGCGCCAATCAAATACTACGCCCTGATTTGGATGAAACACTTAATCACCTTCACCGTATCAGCGCCCGTAAAAATCAATGGGACGAACTGTGCGTAATGGCATTTGATCATCGTATTCAATTTATTGAATTAGCCCGACAAGCAAATGCCAGTATCAAGCGTATTTCATCATTAAAACAACTTCTATTGCGCGCCAGCCAAGAAGTTGCCACAGAAGCAGGGTTACAAGGAAAAATAGGCCTGTTATGTGACAGCACTTTTGGTCAGGATGTTTTAAACGAAATTACCGGTCAAGGTTGGTGGATAGGCCGCCCAATTGAGCTACCCGGCTCTCGCCCGCTTTGTCTGGAACATGGCAACATAGGTTCCCAACTTATTGACTGGCCACTGGAACACATCGTCAAATGCCTGGTGTTTTTCCATCCAGAAGACGCTCACCCACTCCGTCTGGAACAAGAGAAAAAAGTTCGGGAAATTTATGCCGCATGCTGTAAATCTGGTCACGAACTTTTACTGGAAGTGATTCTACCTGCGGAAATGAAACACTCAGATGAATTCTATATTCGCGCGCTTAGACGATTTTATAACCTTGGCGTTAAACCGGATTGGTGGAAACTCCCACCTCTCAGTTCTGAAAGTTGGGACAACATTGACTATCTCATCGAGCAGAGAGACCCCTATTGCCGTGGCGTCGTTATTCTTGGCCTTGATGCTCCACAAGAAGAGCTGGAAATGGGCTTTAATGCCGCAGCCGGCAAATCCATCGTCAAAGGTTTTGCTGTCGGAAGAACCCTATTTGGTCAACCATCCCTAAAATGGCTAAAAAATGAGATTGATGATAACCGTTTGATCCAGAAAATAAAAACCAACTATCACAACCTGATTAGCTTATGGCGTCAGCGCGGATAGCAACATAATAAAATTATTTTATTCAACTAGGAGCACCATCATGGCTGTTCAACTTGGTATCAACCCTCTGACTTGGACTAATGATGACTTACCCACCCTCGGCGCAGATACGCCACTGGAAACCTGCTTAACAGAAGGCCGCCTGGCAGGTTTTACCGGTTTTGAATTGGGCAACAAATTCCCTCGTCAGGCCAACATATTGGGCCCCATTCTTGCCGCCCACGATCTCATGCTGGTATCTGGCTGGTACTCTGGCAAATTACTCACCCGTTCAGTGGCGGAAGAGATTAAAGCGGTACAATCTCACCTGACCCTGCTACGCGAGCTGGGGGCTAATGTCATGGTATTTGCGGAAGTGACAAACTGCATTCACGGCGATCAAAACAAGCCAGTCCATCTTCGCCCTCAATTTCCAGCTAACCGCTGGCAAGAATACGGTGAAAAATTAACTGAATTTGCCCGCTACACCCAAGAACAAGGTGTTCAAATTGCTTATCACCACCATATGGGAACGGTTATTGAAACTGAGGAAGATATTAATCATCTGATGGAAAATACCAGTGATGAAGTTGGATTATTGCTGGATACCGGCCATTTAACCTTTACTGGCGCTGATCCACTGGCTATCGCAGAACGCTGGGCAAAACGCATTAATCATGTTCACTGTAAAGACATCCGTCCTGATGTACTCAACGATATAAAAAACCGTAAAACCAGCTTCCTTGATGCAGTCCTGAGTGGTGTATTCACAGTACCGGGAGATGGTTGCGTTGATTATCCGGCAATTTTTCAAGTGTTGAAAAAACAAAATTATAAAGGCTGGCTGGTAGTTGAAGCAGAACAAGATCCTGCTATTGCCCATCCACTCACCTACGCAACAATGGGTTATAACAATTTACATCAACTAGCTAGAGATGCAGGATTACTTTAATAGTCGCCGTTCGATTTATACAAAAGCAATGCTGAGGTAGGTAATATGTCCAAATTATTATCAAAATATCATGCACCGGATCAGAATAGACGAACTCAACATATCACACCAGAATCTGCCAATTGGAAGTATGTCCATTTTGATGTTTATGAGTTGGCCTTGGGTGAAAAAATCACTTTACCCGCATCAAAAAATGAAACCTGTCTGGTTTTGGTGGCGGGAAAAGCCACAGTAACGACGACACATCAACGATTTGAGCATATTGGCGATCGCATGCAGCCATTTGAACGCAAAAAACCTTATGCCGTTTACATCACTGCGGGGGAATCTGTTGAAATCATTGCCGATACCGCTCTCGAACTCGCGGTATGCCAGGCACCGGGTAAAGGAAGTTACCCGACTCGCCTGATTACGCCACAGGATATTGGTGCAGAACAACGTGGAAATGGCTACAACCAGCGCTATGTTCACAACATTCTACCGGATAACAAACCTGCTGATAGCTTGTTGGTGGTTGAAGTCTTTACCGATGAAGGCTGTACCAGTTCCTACCCTAGCCATAAACACGATACCGACAATGCGCCACAGGAAACCTATTTGGAAGAAACCTATTACCATCGTTTGAACCCATCTCAAGGATTCTGCATGCAACGCGTCTATACCGATGACCGCACACTAGATGAATCAATGGCTGTTTACAACAAAGATGTGGTCATGGTCCCCAAAGGCTATCACCCAGTAGCAACCATTGCCGGTTACAACAACTATTATCTCAACGTAATGGCCGGACCAACCCGTAAGTGGTTATTTACCTGGGAAAAAGACCATCAATGGGTTAATAGTGAAACATATGCTCAAAAGCATAAGAATTGATGCTCATCAGGTAGAAAATAGACTTCTTTATTTTAATTTTAGCGCACTCAATCGAGTGCGCCGCTGCCTGTGCTGTGCGGCAGTGAACAGCGTTATGTCGTGAATATACTAGGCTGTGTCCCGCAATAGATTGAGATAGGATAATCAATCTGGCTCTGACTTTCGGACAAAACATGTTATGGCTCGTTACGACCTTCCTGATGAAGCATGGGCGTTACTGCTCCCCTTATTGCCCCCTGAACATTCTCAACGGCCAGGACACCCTTATGTTGAACACCGCCGGGTTATCAACGGCCTGTTTTGGGTGCTATGTTCCGGCACCCCCTGGCGGGATTTACCCGAACGTTATGGTTCCTGGAAGACCGTCTATAACCGCTTTAATCGGTGGTCAAAATCAGGAATAATTAATCTCATTTTCAATAAGTTATTGTCAATACTGGATGAGGTACATTGTGCGGCTGGCGCCCAAAAAAACATCCCGATATCACCGGAGACCATGGCCTGGGTCGCTCTCAGGGGGGTTATGGTTCCAAAATCCATCTGGCGGTCGATGGAAAAGGACACCCACTGAATGTGGTACTCAGTGCCAGTCAATGTCACGAAAGTCAATATGCAATACGCCTGCTGGATGGTCTGAGTATTCAGCGTAAAAACGGTTTTATGAAACGGCGTTCAAAAGCGGTGATTGCTGATAAAGGTTACGCCAGCCACTCATTACGCAACCGGTTAAAACGTCAGGGAATAAAAGTGATAATTCCCTATATACCCTATGGATTTCAAGTTGCATCGCGACGGCAAGGGAGCAAATCCCCGGGAGCATAGATAACGATGTGACCGGGGTGAGTGAGTGCCGCCAACAAAGAGGCAACTTGAAAGATAACGGGTATAAATCAAACGAAAAAGCCCGAACAGATGGACGGGTTAAATTCGACCATGAAACCTATCGAAGAAGAAATGTTGTAGAAAGAGGTTTTGGTCGACTCAAAGAGTATCGTCGCATTGGCACACGTTATGAAAAAACCGCAAGAAACTATATAGCTATGGTGAAATTAGGTTGTATCCGTTTATTTCTTAAGACGATTATTTAATTGAGGGACACAGCCTAGAACTATTATTTTCCTATCTTTTAGATGACCCTGAACCCCAAACTACTTCGTGGCAAGATATTGAGAAAGTGAAGGATTAGGCGGTGGGGTGGAGATTGGTCCAGAAAGGCAAAGTCTGGCAAAAATTGTAGACTCCGTTAAGAATCACCACTACGAGATGCTGAAGCATAAACATAAATTACCTCGAACTTAATCAGGGAATCCTCGGGAACACCCACTCCGGAAATTTCATTTTGACTTCTAATAACGTTCTCTTTCGAAATTTTTTTGGATGCTAATCTTTCTTGAACCATCATATTATTGAAATCAGTGTTTCCGCCAATACTAATTTGCTGGCGATAGTCAACAGTTAGACTTCTTGAATGTGCTAATTCCTGGTATACTTGCGACAAGATTGAAGCACCTAAATGACTCTTCACATCATCACCTATGATAGGGATGCCTTTATCGTAGAATTTTCTATCCCACTCAAGATCAGACGCTATGAACACTGGAATACAATTAAGCAAAGAAACACCAGATTCCAGACAACATTCAGCAAGGTACTCGGTAGCCTTTTGAGAGCCAACAGGTAAATAGTTTATCAATATATCTATTTCGTTTTCTTTAAGGCTAGAAGCCAAGTCAATTGGTTTTTGATCACTCGATACACGAAACCCGCGATCTTCAGGTTGATTGCTCATATACGAAGATACACCATCAAAAACTTCAATTTTCTCGACAATCAGACCTTCTGGCAAATCAGTACAGAATACCCTTGCACAATTAGGTTTTGCAAAAATTGCTTTTGATATTGGTAAACCAACTTTCCTACAATCAACATTATATGCAGTTTTCACATTGATATCTTTGATTGAAATACCTAGATCATTAATTATTGGATCGCTATCTAAGTGAAAATAAATCCCTTGATAGTGAGACGAACAGCAATTTCCAACACCAGCAATAGCAACGTTAATCATATTAAGAATCCTTTTCATTCGTGTTTTTTGAAATTATTAAATCATTTAATTTAAATATATTCTCTTCTTTTATAAGCCAATCTGTCATTTCATTACTATAGTTCAATTTGACACTCTTGACCAAATCAAAGCCAATCACTATGATTAACTTTGATTAAAATAAAACAAGAGGAGTCATTAGAATGAAGAGTAGCATGACACAAGCAGCAACCAAGGTACTGACCGCACACGTGCCACTCCCGATGGCTGACAAAGTTGACCAGATGGCAGCCCGACTTGAACGCTCACGTGGCTGGATCATGAAACAGGCTCTTTCCGCATGGATCGCCCAAGAAGAGGAACGTGATCGTCTGACCCAAGAAGCGTTGGCAGACGTGGATACCGGTCGAGTTATCGATCACCAGGCGGTGCAGGCTTGGGCTGACAGCCTCGGTACCGACCATCAACTGCCGATGCCGCGTTGATGGAGCTTAAGTGGACCACTAAGGCGCTGTCAGATTTGGCGCGTTTGTATGAATTTCTGGCTCTGGCTAATAAGCCAGCTGCCGCTCGGGCGGTACAGTCGCTGACCCAGGCACCGACGATTTTGCTAACTAATCCGCGTATTGGAGAGCAACTATTTCAGTTCGAGCCACGCGAGGTAAGGCGTATTTTGGTTGGCGAGTACGAGGTACGTTACGAAATTCTTGATTCGATGATCTACGTGCTGCGGTTGTGGCATACCCGAGAAGACCGTTGAGATGCAACGTCGCCAGCCACGAGCTGCCTGTGCGGCAGTGAACTGTTAGATACTAACTTTAATTTGCTGATTATTAAAGAGTAAATTGACAAAAACTAAGAAAACCTTTTTTATAAGCAAAAGCTAATCCCTTAAATAAATCAACAAGTTATAATTAGTTGCTAAAAAAGGGTCAAAAAAAGCTGGCTGTATATGGTTAACATAATGATATTCAACGCTTCAATAAACTTACTAAATAACTTAAAGCTGCATAGCTCATTCCCCTTTCTATTACATATATACCCGTTATCTTTCAAGTTGCCTCTTTGTTGGCTGCACTCGCTCACCCCGGTCACATAGTTTTCTATGCTCCCAGGGATTCACTCCCTTGCCGTCGCGATGCATCTTGAAATCCATAGGGTATAGTTGCTATAAACTAGCGCGAGTAGTTTTTGAATAAGAATATCAATCCCCCTTTTCATAGCTAAATCTGTTTAAGAGAGATGCAAATGACTTTATTACCCATTTATCATGTTGATGCATTCACAGATCACCCATTTTCTGGCAATCCAGCCGCCGTTGTTATATTAGATAATTGGCTTCCTGATGAAACTCTATTATCTATTGCTACGGAAATAAATCTCTCCGAAACTGCTTTTCTTGTCGGTAACCATTTACGTTGGTTTACACCCAAAGTTGAAGTAGATTTGTGTGGACATGCAACATTAGCGACAGCTTTCGTAATGGTTGAATATTTATCCGTTACTGATAATCCCATCGTATTTCAAACTCACTCCGGTGATATTGCCGTTTATCATGACAACGATACTTATACACTTGATTTACCCAAAGCTACTTACAAAAAAGAGTCTTCTCTGCAAGAAAATATTGAAAATGCATTGGGCCAGAAAATATCCGAGCTTTTTGTCTCCCATAATCGTTACATTTGTTTACTTGGAACCGCAGAACAGGTCCTAAATACAAAACCTAATTTTGACAAACTAGCGGCTTTACCTTTACCGGGAATTGTCATAACAGCACATGGTGAACAACAGATTGACTTTGTTTCCCGATATTTTGCACCCGCCAAAGGCGTGCCAGAAGATCCAGTCACAGGATCATCACATTGTGTATTGGCCCCATTTTGGGGCGACCGTTTAAATAAACAGAGATTGTATGCACGCCAATTGTCAAAACGTAGTGGAGACATTATGTGTGAATTGCATGGAGATCGGATACATTTATTAGGAAAAGCTACATTATTTTCCTACGGGCACATCGTCCTCAATCCCCTAAATATTTCTTAAGATAAACACGTCAATAGGTATTATTAATACAAAATCCAAGGGAAAAAAGAGTTCTGCCATTAAAGCAAAACTCTTTTATTCTTGCTGCCTGTACGGCAGTGAACGTGCACGCTGAGTTAATGTTGCAATATGCACATTTCTAAGCTACCTGTGCGGCAGTGAACTGTTAGATACTAACTTTAATTTGCTGATTATTAAAGAACATAATGATAAAAAGCAGAAAAACCCTTTTTATTAGCAGCGGCCAATCCCTTAATAAAATCAATAAGTTATAATTAGCCGCTAAAAAAGGGTCAAAACCAAGGAATGGTAGCTGATGAACTTAATCCATAAGAACTGAAAACGCCTGACGTTGGTTTGTCTTCTATTGGCCCTTGTTCGACAAACAACAGAAAGCTTTGACCTGATGACAAACTTTTAAGACTCAGAAATGGTAAATGAGAACGTTGCTCTTTGCTGATTGGAATACGCTGCCGAGCTTGTTCCTCCGTTAACCATCCCTTTTTAATAGCGCGACGACGAAGCCGTTCCGCGCTACTTTTAACCTGTACTCGACTGACACAACGGTACTTAGTTTCTTGAGGAATTGGCTGGCTATCAATCACCTCAGTATAATCCCTGAGTCCTTTTAACCAAGGTAATGTTTGTAAATCATTCAGCGTTTCACTTGAGCCATGAATTCTCAGCGTGTTCCCCAACGTTTTCCCCGCTCGGGGAAAACTGACACCAACCTGTCCATTTCCTAACTGCCCCAAAGCCCGATGCAGTTTAGCAAACAGCGCCGCCATAAGATCTTGCTGACTGAATTCAAGATCAGGAAGAACGCGGATTTCAAAGTAATAATCCATCTGATCCCCTTATTCACCTTTTTCACCGAAAACACCGCCACGAATTAACGTCGCCATAACATAGTGTTGTTGCTCTACTTCTGGTACTTTTCCTTTAACGACCCAGTTATCTAACAAAGTATAAAAATCCATTTTTACTTTAGGTTGACGATAAGCCTTACCACGACTGGTGACAGAACCATAAGGTTCAACCGCTATTGGGCCAAGGCCCAACTCCGTAGCATCTGGATACCACGTGTCAATAGTTCGGAGCGCATTACCCACTTTTTGCGAATGCAATGCAGCAATTTCATTGACCTGATACAACACTTTGCTTTTTTTACTGTTACTATCGAGAATCAACTCTTGAGAAGGGAAAATTTCCTGCCCATGCCCCAAACGAACAAAAGCTTCAACGTTGAAAAATGTTGATCTATCGCCAACCAATCCTTCCTCAATTTCAGCAGCAAGTTTAGCTAAATCACCTTCCACCTGACTGAATTCACGTAAGCTAAAATCTTCGCAATCAAACTCCCACCATTTGCCACTCTTACCACTTACGCGAACCTTAATTTCTTCTGCTCCAACTCGGTTACGCCATAAGAACCGTCCATTAGCCAGATTTTCTGCATAACGTGCTGCAAGCGTTTTGAAACCCTGTTCAGCAATATAACCGTTGATCACGTTTGCCAGTTCAGCTTGATAATCCTGGTCATTACATACTGATGGTGTTGAAAGATTGCCTAAAACCCGTAATGTGAAACTGACTTTTAGGGTATCAGTATCAAAAGGCAATGCGGCAACATCGACACGTTGCAGGTTTGCTTTTTGGATCTCTGCATCCAATTTAGCTGGATCGCTGGTTAAAGCGTTTTTCAAGCGGTTAGAAATCGTCCCCCGGACAGCTTTTTCCTGAATAGCGATAGGTTGCCATTCACCGTCAATTTGTTTCCAATTTCCAGCAAACATAACAGCATCAGAATTAGAAAATTTACGTTCAAATGCCAGTACAGAGGCCGTTTTAATTGTTGATTTAGACATGTAGATATCCTTCTTTAAATTAATCAGTCGATTATTCTTACTTTCTTATTGGGTTTGGATTGACGGGAAATAGTCTGTTGATTACAACACCTGTAGACACCCTCTCCCTCTTGATAGTCATAACACCAGAGTAACTGGCGAATATCATCAATACGGTGCGGGCTTTTCCATTCACCTACTCCGTAAATTGCTTCTACAAAACAAAATGGAGTATTAGGATCACGGGTTTTATCTACTTTCCCGGCGGGATATAACGGTGATATTGTCTGATAACCTGTCATCAGAGGAACTAAATATCCAGAACCGGGTTTAGGAATATATTCCCAATAGGCAGAATCACCAATTTCAGGTTGCTTATCTTCACGAACAGGAATAGCCCGCATTTTTATCGTTGAAAAATCAAGCCAGGCATCAATCATTTCTATCTGAGAATTATTCTGTTTTAATTCTTCGTAGTGTTTAGCTAACCTGAGATTTGCTTAAGAAGGGAACTAAGTGCCTGAGGCACGATCAAAGTTTTTGTCAAAGAAAACAAAATCGTGGAGCTCCTCAGGCATGTCTAATTTAGAAGAACT
>NZ_JBHFKV010000022.1:0-78677 GCF_042879355.1 Photorhabdus sp. RM71S
TTGGCGCTTTAACCTTAAAAGAACATTCGAACAGCTTATTTATTCATGTATTCGAGCAGCACCTATGCCTGAGTATTTACTCAAGCTAGCTGAGATTCGATGGTAATCAGGTAACTTTATAACTTGGACGAGTCGTTTTTTCACTCGCGCCGACCAGAGCGATTGTTTTTACTCGTTTTAAGATGTCTGCAATTTTCCGGTCACTCATTTACTCCTCCTTAAATTCGATATTTTTACTTTGTTTATTTATTACAATGTATATGATAAATATTGTTATCAATTGAGCTCACTGCATTCGAAAACATAATAATGATCACTAAGGTATCCTCATGGAATTGACAACCCGCACAATGGCAACCGCTAAAAATATAGCGCTTATTGCGCATGACCACTGTAAAACTTCGCTATTAACCTGGTCCAAAAAACATAAGAATTTACTCAAGAAACATCATTTATACGCTACCGGCACAACAGGTAATCTGATTCAGAACGAAACCGGATTACCCGTTACCAATATGCTTAGTGGCCCAATGGGGGGAGATCAACAAATTGGTTCTCTAATCTCAGAAGGGAAAATTGATGTGTTGATATTTTTCTGGGATCCACTTAATTCCGTGCCTCATGATCCTGATGTAAAAGCACTGCTGCGCCTTGCTACAGTATGGAATATCCCAGTTGCAACCAATCTGGCGTCTGCGGATTTTATTGTTGGTTCCCCTCTGTTTTCTGAATCAGTAAATATTCAAATACCTGATTATCAACACTATTTGAATGACCGTCTGAAATAAGTCTTTACAACATATATATACCCTATGGATTTCAAGATGCATAGCGACGGCAAGGGAGTGAATCCCCGGGAGCATAGCAAACTATGTGACCGGGGTGAGCGAGTGCAGCCAACAAAGAGGCAACTTGAAAGATAACGGGTATATACCTATAACTACGTGCTTTCTCCAAGTCAGATACCAAGAAAAAACAAAGTAGGATCTCCAGCAAAGATATCCCATGATAGCCCTGAATATTTCAGCCAAAGCAAAACCTCAAGGTTTACGTTGAACAGGCACATTTAACCGCTCTAATTGACGCACAAACACCGATGGATTCTTGTTATTCTGCATCAACCTCACCTGCTTCTTCGCCCGTGTTAATGCAACATACAAAAGGCGACGCTCCTCCGCATCCGGAAAATCTTCCGGCGGCGGCAATAAAACCCGCTCCATCACAGATTCCCTTGCTGGTGTAGGAAAACCATCTTGCCCCTGATGCAAACCAAGAATAATTACATAATCCGCTTGTCGCCCTTTGGAAGCATGGATAGTCATAAACTCTATTTTCAGTTTAGGCCAGCGAGTTCCTGCTTTTCTCAGTAATTCAGGTTTCAAATAGTGATAACGTGCCAGTAATAAAATCGTTTCCTGCTCAGTGATATAACCACTCATTTTATTCAATAAAGATTCAAGCTGATCTTCTGGCAGGATAACAATTGATTTTTTATTACCCTTAATCAAGCTATTTAATGGCTTCCTTAATTGATTTGGGTTTTGCTGCACAAACGCATTAGCAACTTCACCAATCCTTTCATTAAATCGATAAGAGATATCCAATACATATTCAGCATCTTTACCAAAATAATCAGCAAATACGGTAGTCAACATCGGCTCCACACCATTGAAACAATATATTGCTTGCCAATCATCCCCTACTGCAAACAGACAGCTTTGGCTGTTTTGTGCTCGCAATGCAGTGAGCAATTTGGCCCCTAATGGTGAAATATCCTGAAACTCATCGACCAGAATATGCTTCCAAGGGCTGATAAACCGCCCTTTATCCAGAATATTCACGGCCTGATGGATTAACCCTGAGTAATCAACAGCACCTTCTGTTTTTAATTCAGATTTCCATGCTTTTAATAAAGGCCCCATCAGGCGAATACATTTTTGAAACCGATTCAGATACTCTTCCTGAGCTTGCTCTATCATCGCCTTCTGACTACCACCATGTATACGCATCAAACCCAACCAACGCTCAAGCCGGTCTGACAAGCGATTAGCAAGCTGTTCATCATGCCAAAATTCACCTTCCGGCACTTCCCATTGCAACTCTTCCGTCAGATATTCCCGCCAACCTTTGGCCTGTGCTTTCTTCTCACTGCATTGTTGTTGCCAGTGTTTAACCAAAAAATCTCTTCTTTTTTGCTCGTCAGTTTCCAGTTCGCTGATTTTTGGTACTTTATTATTTCCTTGCTGAATGATATGCAGCGCCAGAGCATGAAACGTTTTTACTTTAATATCATTCACACCAAGACGGGTATGAATCCGTTCATTCACCTCACTTACAGCCTGATTATCAAACACCAACAGCAATATCTGTTCGGGAATTACCTGTTGACGAAGTAATAACCAGCCCGCTCTCGCAACTAACACAGATGTTTTTCCACTCCCCGCACCAGCAAGAACCAGAACTGAATTTTCACCATTAACAACAGCCAAACTCTGAGAAAGATTTAACGGAGATGTTTCTACCCGCTGAAAAAAGTCACGATGTTGCTCCAACATACGTTCTGTCCATTGCAGGTTCATCTTTTCAACAAGCTTTTCACCATTCTCAAGCCAGCGCAAACACGTTTGATACCCATCCCGGCAACTATCAAATTGTTCCAGACGTTGTAACGGCAATGGTAAAGCCTGCAACGCTGCCTGAATCCGCTGTTGCAAATGGAACAAATCCGTTTTTTTAAGCCAGCGATTCTGTTGGTCAATGCTGTTGATTTCACTAACCTGAGTTGCCAGTACATTAGCACTAATATCACTCATTTCCTGGCTCCATTTCTGCCATTCACTAAGCAGATAATGGTAAAAACGCTGAGTTTGCTGCCATTCAGTGCCATGAAGACGAACCGTTTGTCTATCGGATAGTTCAAACTCTAACTCACCCCAGATGATACCCCGTTTACACTGAATATTAGTTAACTGGTTAAATGGGATCAGGTATTGATGCTTTTCACCACTGACTTCAATACCTGCATTCAGCAAGCGCACCCGATTATAAGGATGCTGAGCAAGGCGTTGGCCAATTTGTGTTGCTTTAAGTTCCATTATCGAGCGCCGTACCTAAAAAATAGTTGAATTATGTCTTATAAGAGTTTTTTATCACCAATAAACCTTTTATCATAATAGTTATTTATGGCCGTTATTATTACCTCAGAGGTATCTTGTGCTAACTGTTTTCTCCGGTCTGCGCCGTTTTCTTTATAACAGTCATTTTCTCTATTATAACCGTATCCTAATCGCCTTGGCTGGAACAACACTAGTGCCTTGGCTTCTGAATAAAGAGCCTAAAATAACTATCTCATTGACCTTGGGCGTTGTTGCCGCAGCACTCGCTGATCTTGATGATCGTCTGACTGGCCGTTTACGTAACCTAGTGATCACGCTGATTTCTTTCTTTATCGCTTCAGCCTCTATTGAATTACTGTTCCCTTATCCTTGGCTTTTTACCATTGGACTGGCGTTATCCACTTGCAGTTTTATCTTACTGGGAGCCCTCGGACAACGTTATGCCACTATTGCATTTGGTGCGTTGTTGATCGCGATTTATACCATGCTTGGTTCGTCTATTTTCCCTCTATGGTATCAACAACCTCTATTACTGCTGACAGGTGCAATCTGGTATAACCTGCTAACCCTAACCGGTCATTTGCTGTTCCCCATCCGTCCGTTACAAGACAATCTAGCGCGTTGTTACCAACAACTTGCAATTTACCTTGATGCTAAAGCTAATCTGTTTGATCCCGATATAATAGAAGAAGGATACCAGCAATCCGTCGTTAATGTGGCAATGGCCAACAGTGTCTTAGTTAACACGCTAAATCAAGCCAAAGCCTCCCTACTGACCCGTCTGAAAGGCGATAGCAGCCAACGAGGAACCGACCACACTCTGCACTATTACTTCGTTGCACAAGATATTCACGAACATGCAAGTTCATCCCATGTGCAATATCAGAGCTTACTACATACTTTTCGTTACAGCGATATTCTGTTTCGCTTTCAACGTCTTCTCTCTATGCAAGCCCGTGTATGTGAACAAATTGCTCAATCGATACTTTGGCACAAACCATACCAACACAATCCGCATGTCGAACGTGCATTTAACTATTTGGAAAGTTCCCTACAACAACTCAGTAAACAACAGAAACACAACCTCAAGATTAACGCCTTATATAACTTGCTGAAAAACCTGCGCGCAATTGATGCACAATTAGCAAGCATGAGTTCTGGACGATACAATCTTTCCAGAGATAGAAAAGATGAGACTCAACTATCTGACGAAACGTTGACTGGCTGGCGTGATATCTGTTTAAGGCTCAACCATCACCTAACCCCACAATCAGCCCTGTTCCGTCATGCAATCCGTATGTCTGTTCTGCTATGTAGTGGTTACACCATGATCCAGTTGCTAGATTTACAACATGGATATTGGATTTTACTAACCAGTCTATTTGTTTGCCAACCCAACTACAGCGCTACCCGCCGCCGTTTGATACTGAGAATCATAGGAACTGTTGCTGGCGTATTGATCGGCTTGCCAATCCTTTACTTTGTGCCATCTATTGAGGGGCAACTGGTGTTAATTGTCATTTCTGGCGTATTGTTCTTCGTCTTCCGTAATACCCAATATGCACATGCAACCCTGTTTATCACATTACTGGTATTATTATGCTTCAATTTGTTAGATGAAGGCTTTGAAGTCGCATTACCAAGAATTATTGACACATTAATCGGTTGTGGTAGCGCCTGGTTAGCGGTAAATTTCATTTGGCCAGACTGGAAATTCCGCCAGTTATCACAAGTGATAAACCGGACGATGAACACCAATTGTCGCTATCTTGATGCCATTTTTGTTCAATATCATCAGGGAAAAGATAATGGATTGACCTATCGAATTGCCCGCCGTGATGCCCATAATAGTGATGCAGAACTGGTATCCGTTATTTCAAACATGTCTGCCGAGCCGAAAAGTGACCAGACTTCTCAAGAAAAAGCATTCCGGCTATTGTGCCTAAATCACACTATGCTAAGTTACATCTCTGCGCTGGGAGCACATCGAGATAAATTGGATAATAAAGCTATTTTGGATATTCTTAATGATGCTGTTTGTTATGTCGATACAGCATTAAAATCGATATTAATAGACGATGATAGAATTAAGCAAATACCTGTCAACATAGTGAAAAGAATTGAGCAAGCGCCGGTAGAAAGAAATAGTAAAGAACAACTGGTATTGCAACAAATCAGTTTATTAATAGAATTGCTACCTAAAATCGCCAATATCATTAAACGAATTAATCAATTATAACCAGATTGACATACTGGGGCAGTTGACTGCCCCTTCCTTTAGCTGTTCACGATAAAGATCTAACAAGCCAATTCTTTGTGCCAGCGTAATAAATCATTACGGATCTGTACCGGTAAAACGGCTGAATGACATCCTTCAATTGCACCAGCCAAAGCAAGTAATAAACTAACATTAGAATTTCTTTTATATTGATGCAGTTTTAAATAACTGGCTTTCGCACCTAACAACCGCAAATCTTCAACTTTACATATTCCGACTTTCCATAACTGACGTTCCAAAGACATTCCAAGATTAGGCAAATCCTTCAAACGCTCTGGCATCTTCTTTTTACCCGCCATTTCAATAAATGAGTAATGATAAGCCAAATACGCATATTGAGATAACAACTCTTGATCTTGCCAAAGTGACTCAACAACTTGATAATAACGCAAAGTTACAGGCACTCCTTTTTTCGAGTAAATATAGTTTTTCATTCCTCTGGCTTTAAATAATACTTCAGCATGGCCATTTCCTCTTAAATATAATTCTCCATCAGCAATAATAGCGAACATAATCCCATCAGCTAACAGGCTGTAACCACCAAACTGTGGCTTCCTTGTCAATGCCCCAAACGAAGAAAAACCATTTTTGAGTTGAGTAAAACGTACCTCAGACAAAAACATACAGATCACTCCATGAGTTTTGTGCAAATAAATCTCTTATCCATAGATTTGTCCCAATTACTAGTAAAATAAATAACAGGAACAAGCAATTAAAAACATACGCAATCCAATTTTATCTGCCAATGGTTAAATGAGTTTACAGCCATTTACAATCAATATTTGCGAAGCTCTTTGAAAAAATAGACTTGATCTTAGCCTGACATGAAGATACTGTATATTAATACAGTTAATTGTGGCGAGGTTCATTATGGGCGTTCAATCATCCTGGGTTTACCCTTCTAAACACCAGTCAACCAAAAAGCGGCTATCACTCTCTTCACCTGTACAAGATGATTCAGCCAAAAGAGATGGGGTAGTGAAAGCGGGTAAAGAAGGTAAAGAAGGCATAGTGAGTGAATTGATTTATAGTGATAACCAATATAGCGATAACCAAGCGGTCATTAATCGTATATTACTACCGTTGTTACGCCAATCAGGAAATGAAGCCCGCTGGTTGCTATGGGTTAGTCCACATAAGAAACTGAGCCGCCAATGGTTAATTAACTCCGGATTACCTTTAGATAAGGTTATCCAATTAAATCGCATTAGCTCCATTACAACGGTAGAGGCAATGGAAAGAGCATTGGCGAGTGGTAATTACAGCGTGGTACTTGGCTGGCTACCAAAGTTATCAGAAAAAGATACCGTAAGATTACGGGCTGCGGCACAAAAAGGTAATGCACTGGGCTTTATTATGCGCCCACAAGATACAAATAAAGAAACTAACCGTGCTGAATCGCGATCAGATTTACTAAAAATCCATTCCATTCACTATCATTGACCAAAGCTAGAAATTATTGCAATATTCATAACACAAAATAACCAATTCAGGCCAAGAACCACTAATCACAATTAAAATCAATTAATTAAGGTAAGATTAGTTGTAAAGAATAGTAAAGTTTTTTTGAAATCATACATTATCTTTTAAATTTTTTACTCTATTAATCAAGGGGCACTTGTAACTTTTTAACTTCGTTGTAGACTTTACACCATTAAAGGTTACTGCACTTAGTACTGCGGTATTGTTTGGTCTATCGGTTTTATGATAGTGCAGTATTCCTAACTGAGTTTTTTAATCAATATGGCTCAACAACCTATCTTAGTAGATATTAAATTTAGTGCAGGCCATTCTTATGGATAAATAGTGAACACGAAAATGCGTAAAATTCAAAACGTACACACAATAAGGGTACCGAAGAATTTGAGCCCAACTCAGCGTTTGCTTTTATTACGAAGATGGCAAATGAAATAGCCTAATGGGGTAGGCAGTAAGTAAAAAGGCTCCCAA
Organism: Photorhabdus sp. RM71S; assembly: GCF_042879355.1. Lineage (NCBI taxonomy): Bacteria > Pseudomonadati > Pseudomonadota > Gammaproteobacteria > Enterobacterales > Morganellaceae > Photorhabdus > Photorhabdus sp. RM71S. The sequence continues at coordinate 7,345 of NZ_JBHFKV010000022.1, forward strand.
AGCCACTTGCCTATTGGGTGATGATAATAACGAGGCGTTAAAATGAAAAAGACAGCTATCGCGGTAGCAGTGGCAGTGGCCGCTTTCACAACTGCAACGCAAGCAGCTCCAAAAGACAACACTTGGTATACCGGTGGTAAGTTGGGTTGGTCCCAATACCATGACGTAAATTTCTACGGCAACGATTATACCAATGCAATCGGTAATGGCCCTACTCACAAAAACCAACTGGGTGCGGGTGCTTTCTTAGGTTATCAAGCCAATCCGTACCTAGGTTTTGAAATAGGTTATGACTGGTTAGGTCGTATGTCTTACAAAGGCAGCGTCAATAATGGTGCCTTCAAAGCTCACGGTTTCCAATTGGCAACCAAACTCAGTTATCCAATTATGGATGACTTGGATATCTATACCCGTCTGGGTGGTATGGTTTGGCGGGCAGATTCCAAAGCAACTTACGGCGCAACCAACAGACATCTGAAAAATCACGACACCGGTGTTTCTCCACTGGCAGCTATCGGCGTTGAGTATGCGATAACTAAAGACTGGGCTACTCGTCTGGATTACCAGTGGGTTAACAATGTCGGAGATGCAGGTTCAGTAGGCGCACGTCCTGATAACGGTCTGTTGAGCGTAGGTGTTTCTTATCGCTTCGGCCAAGATGAAGCAGCAGCCCCGATTGTTGCTCCAGCTCCGATTGTTGCTCCAACGCCAGCTCCAGCACCCGTTGTTGAAAATAAACGTTTTACCCTGCGTTCTGATGTGCTGTTCGAATTTGCAAGTTCTGAGCTGAAAGCCGAAGGTAAGCACAATCTGGATCAACTCTATACTGAGTTAGCAAATATCGACCCAAATCAGGGCAAAGTACTGGTTTTAGGCTACACTGACCGTATCGGTAAAGATGTTTACAATCAGAAACTGTCTCAGAAACGCGCTCAAAGCGTAGTTGACTATCTGGTATCTAAAGGTATCCCTGCCGGCAGCATCAGCGCGGAAGGTCACGGTAAAGCAAACCCAGTCACTGGTTCTACTTGTGATAAGGTTCGCAAACCTAACCTAATCAACTGCCTGGCACCAGATCGTCGTGTAGAGATCGAAATTCAAGGTACTAAAGAGGTTGTTACTCAAGCACAATCTGCTCAATAATAGCCTTTCTTGGTTGTAATTAATCATCAAAAGCTCAGAAAGCCCCATTGTCAGATGGGGTTTTCTTTTACCGATAGTGAAATTTTATATCAAACTTATTAAGGAGCTGGTTGCGATACCAACCTATACCAGCCTATACCAGCCTATACCAGCCTATACCAGCCTATACCAGCCTATCACAACTGAAATTACTCTTTCTTACCCAGAATAGCTTCCAAGTCGTGTTTCAAGCTGGACATCTGATTGGCATACTTTTCTTTCCGCTCAGCATCTTCAATTAACTGGATAATAGTTTCAGACAGTGTATTACCCCGTCGCTGAGAAAGTGCAGATAAGCGATGCCACACAGGAAAATCTAAGTCGATGGATTTCTTGCGAGTATGCTGATGTTCCGCATTAAAATGCCGTTTACGCCGAGCGCGGATAGTTTGTTTCATCCGGTTGGATAAATCAGGATTCATATGCTGCTCAATCCATTTCAGTACCCTTACCGGTTCACTCTCAAGTTCAATGAGTTTATCAACGGCTGCATGAGCTGCGCTGTTTTCAATATATTTAGTAATTGGCTCGCCTTCTTGATGTTTTTTCATCAGATAAGCCCACTTCCAGCCACATTCCAAATTTTCCAGTTGTTGATATTTCATCTTACTTTCTCAGTGACAGCGTAACTAAAAATAAGCATAACAACTATTTTAGTAAATTGCTTATAGCCAAATTGATTAATATCTGTTTTTTGAAAAAATTATTTTTTACATGAAGTGCCTACAATAGCAAACATTCAAGCATGTTGGTTTATATCTTAATCTTGTATAATCGACGCTTTCCTACTTTACAACATACAGCGATCACTTTGACCACTAACAAACTAGACTGGCAGGCATTACTGCCGAATTGCGTTCCTTATGATGCACTTTTTCATTCTGCTTCCCAACAGGCGTCTGCCAGCATGGAAGCCGTTCAATCACGGCTACATAGTGGTTTACAGCTTTTTTGCCGGATGGATTCCCGCCAGCCTTTTATGCTATTGAAAGCCGAAGAATGTGATATTTATTTGTCAGCGTTAGCTGAGTCTATCCGTCCATTACTCACGAAAGAACTTCCCCAAATTGGTGGCAATTATCACATACAGCAACAGAAAATTAGCTGGCAACCATCAACAGCAGGCTATTTCACACCTGAGTTACGCGTCGCCTATCGTGAATGGATAGAAGCAGAGCAACTATTTGGCTGCTTCCATTCTCACAACGGAGAAATTCACTTACAACCCGGTCTGATTCATCAGGTAAATGGCGGTGTACTTATTCTACCGTTACGTACCCTACTGTCTCAGCCCTTAATGTGGGTTCGTCTGAAGCAGATGATTATTCAGCAACGCTTTGAATGGTTGTCTCCGGATGGCAGCAAACCGTTACCATTACCTATCCCTTCTATGCCATTAAAGCTACGTCTGATCCTGGTTGGAGATCGTCTAAGCCTTGAAGAGTTTCAGGCTACAGAACCTGAATTAGCAAAAAGCGCTCTATATGGCGAATTTGAGCTGGATATGCCATTTCATAATGAGCAGGATTTAAGCCTGTGGTGCAATTATATCAATGGGCTTATTCAACAATGGCAATTACCTCCATTGAGTCATAATGCTTGGCCTGAGCTTGTCCAACAAGCAATCCGCCATGTAGAAGATCAACACCACCTGCCTTTAGATATTCTCTGGCTACAACGGCAACTGACTACTGCGTCACTCTATCAGCAAGAAAATCAGATTACAGCTCAATCAATTAAACAAGCAGAGGAAAATCGCCGCTGGCGTCACAATTATCTGCCTGAACGTGGTTTAGAGGAAATTCACACAGGCCAGATTCTTATCCGTACCCAAAGCATGGTCATTGGTCAAATTAATGGATTATCTGTGCTAGAGTATCCCGGCCATCCTGATCCAGTAGGAGAACCATCCCGTATCACTTGCGTGGCCCATATGGGAGATGGGGAATTTGTTGATGTTGAACGCAAAGTTGAGTTAGGCGGCAATATCCATGCGAAAGGCATGATGATTATGCAAGCATTTTTAATTTCCGAGCTAAAATTAGATCAGCCACAACCTTTCTCTGCATCTATTGTATTTGAACAGTCCTATAGTGAAGTTGACGGCGACAGCGCCTCTCTTGCCGAATTATGCGCACTGATAAGCGCTCTTTCCCTGCAACCCATTGATCAACAACTGGCCGTCACAGGTGCAGTAGATCAATTTGGTTATGTTCAACCAATCGGTGGTATTAACGAAAAAATCGAAGGTTTCTTTGAAATATGCTATCGCAGAGGACTAACTGGTCAACAGGGGGTTATTCTACCAGCGGCGAACGTCCATCATTTATGTCTTAATCAAGCCGTTGTAGATGCAGTAAAAGCGCAGAAATTTCATTTATGGTCAGTAAAACATGTTTCTGAAGCGCTGCCTTTATTGACAGGTATCCCTTATTATGATCAACAAGAAACACACTTGTTAGCTATGATACAAGAACGTATAACACAGGCGAATAATCAGGAACGACCTAAATTCCCGTGGTTTCTTCGCTGGTTGGGTTAATTCAGAATGTCTGATCGGAGTTGTTCAGCGTACAAGTGTACTCTATTATTTACCCTACATTAAATATAAGGCTATCTGATAATATGGTTGATAAACGTAAATCCTACACAAAAGAAGATCTTATCGCATCTGGACGCAGTGAGCTGTTCGGAGAAAATGGGCCGCCATTACCATCTGGTAACATGCTAATGATGGATCGCATCATTGAAATGACAGAAAACGGCGGTACCTACGATAAAGGCTATATAGAAGCAGAGCTGGACATTACCCCTGATTTATGGTTTTTCGACTGTCATTTTATTAATGACCCAGTAATGCCCGGCTGCCTTGGCCTTGATGCCATGTGGCAATTGGTTGGATTCTTCCTTGGCTGGCTAGGTGGTGAAGGCAAAGGCCGTGCCCTTGGCGTTGGTGAAGTTAAGTTCACCGGCCAGGTATTACCAACGGCTAAAAAAGTCACTTACCGTATCAACTTTAAACGTGTCATTAACCGTAAATTGATTATGGGACTGGCTGATGGTGAAGTGTTAGTAGATGGTAAAATCATCTATACGGCAACAGATTTGAAAGTAGGCTTGTTTAAAGATACCAGCTCTTTCTAATAAATAATCAGTAACATATCGAAAAGGAAGGTGACTGGCTGGCTAATTGCTTTTCACCTTTTTCACTAAAAACACACCACCAATTAAAAAAATACCTGGTGCTATTTTTGTTCCCTCCAAGGCAATTCCGGTTATATCTCAGAGTATGAGGTTCAATATCCATACAGAAAAAAATCAAATCAAGTTCTAACTTTGACCTACCTTGACTAGAAATAACACAAATCCACACCTGGATACCTGCATTATAAACATCCAATTGTCGCTGACCAATCCGTATACAATTGGCAAATTGTGCTATGATCAAATTGACCTGATATATCAAACAAGCTCACCAGAGCATACTGATAACAGGTGAAAACATTAATAATGATTAATATTGATGATTAATATTAACAAACACACCGAGGTAATATTATATGAACATCAGAAAAATACTGCTCATAATCATAGCATTAACTCTTACACCAACTGCCATTGCAAAACTCGATAGAATTGACGGTACCGTCGAAATGCTAAAAGCGCCTAATACAAATGGAGATTGCTATGGAAAAATAGCGACGCCTACCCGTATCCAAGGATTTAGGTGGGTATGTACTATTAATGGCGGATCGACGCTATTATCATTGCTTCAAACAGCCTATACAAGTCATGAAACTATAACCATATCAGTCGATGGGATTGAAGAATATAGCCGTCTCTTTTGGGTTGAATTACATCATAAATGTTTATCAGACTCATCTCACTGCAATTATTGAATTACCATCATCCTTCGCATTAGCAAGTAGATTACTTAATGGCCGCAATATTAGTCGTCATATTGAATAGGTTAAATAGGATATGTTACCTAGCGGCCATTCATTCACATATCACTGGTGATTTAGCTGAGGGAATAAGTCACTAAATAACTAAATAGTTGATAAACCATTAACACCGGAAAAAACTTATTTTATATGGTATGGGCATTTTTACTTTCGTCACAACCAAAGGTAGTCACAGTCAAAGGAAAATTTGGACAGAGAAAACTTACAGGATTCAATCTGACAGATATCTGTATAAACAATCAGTCACTGTCAGATTAAATTTGGGATATATATCACTGATAAGAAATGGAGGTTTTTTCTCACCTAACCTATACCATCAGTTTGGCAGACTAAGCCATCATCGACCTGTCTTCCATCGCCTGACGCCATCCACCTAACCAATGAGAACGGGCATCTAATGAATAATAGGGACAATGCTCCCTTGGACGCCCCAAAATACCTGCATGGTACCCTCTCGACAATGCTCGTGCTAAACGATCTCGTTTCTGTCTCTTCATGCTTTTATTTACCTCATAAGCTAGATCAGTAGAAAGAAAACAGTGGTCATCATTCATCCAACCACAATTTAGAAATACCCCTATAAATTTTGAAAATCAAGTCAAGAAATTCATATTAATGTAATATTTGTTATATCAGTACAAAAAAAACAATAACGTATTAATAATAAAGAGAAATTTTTATCCTACTGATAATACCAATTTTCTCCGAGTGCAAAAGTTTTACACTCGGAGAATGACAGAGGGTTACGATTGGGAAATTAATTGACTGGCAATAGCTTGCGCCAACTGACTCCATCCTTTTGCCAATGTGCGGACTAAATCATCGTAACCATCTTCTTGCTGTTTTAGCGCCAGATTAAAGGACTGTTTAACGACATTCTCCTGATGCGTTAATGTCCAGTAACCTTGCAAAATCACCTTACCATCATAACGACCATGAAAACTGGTGACTGTCACGTCTAGTGTATCTGGCTTATTAACCAATGGTTGAGCAGAAACTAAACGCTGAGGCAATGCCATAGTTAACTCAGCTACCAGCACTTGCTGTAACTGTTGTTCAAGTGGACTTGCCCACAAGTGATTCGCCGCACTGACATAACTAACATCACTACTTTGATACACCACACCGGAGGAGGACAGATAATCGGACAACATAACCCGTTGTACCCATAATTGGCGATCATGCTGCACAATAGCACTCTTTTGTGATGCTATTGCTACTACCGGCAATTGATAGTAAGTTTTTTCTGGCTGACGGCTACAAGCAGAAATAAAAATCACTAAAATTAATGCCAATCTTCTCATCATTTTTTAGCCTTTTTCGGTTCTGGATCTTTAATTGGCTTAGACTCAAAAACTAACGCATTGCTCTTATTATTCAACGTCCTCAGAACAGGTCGCAGTTCACTCAACACTTGATCTAATCGCTGCATATTATCCAACATCTTGTTATAAGCCGGTGAACCAGGCTGGAAACCTTGCATACTGCGGCTAAACTCCTGCAATGTTTTCTGTATATCTTTTGGCAGATCTTTGGTTTCAGGATTCGCCAGCACCTTATTCAATTCATCAAGGGTCTGTTGTGCTTTTCTGATCGCTTTCTGACTCTCTTCCAAAGTGCGGATAGCCTGATTAAACATTGGCTCAACCGGCATATTATTAATTTTGTCTAACGCTGCAATAACCTTATGTTGAATTTGAGCAAGGCCACCACTGATTGTCGGCAATAGCGGATAACCTGCAATTTCATACGGACCGGACCACCCTTTTTCATTTGGATAGAAATCCAAATCAATAAACAGTGCCCCTGTCAGCAAGTTACCTGACTTGAGGGACGCCCGCAGACCACGTTTAGTTATGCTATTCAACTCTTTCTCAACATCAAACCCTTCTCCCAGCTCCTTCTGAAAGCGCTCCGGTTCAATGGAGATAAGTACTGGGATACGAAAATCGTTATCTAACCGCTGTCTCATTCCCTCTGAATAGAATGGTACTTTTGCCACAGTCCCCATACGGATACCACGGAACTCTACTGGCGCACCCGGCTGTAGCCCTCGAACAGAATCAGAGAAGAGCAACAGATAATCTTTATGTTCAGTATATAAAGAGTCCTGAATGCTTCTTTGGTTGTCAAAAAGTTTGTAAGTGGCTTTTTCTTTAATTGGCTCACCCAATTCCCAACCCTTAGGCACATCAAAACTGACACCACCACCAAACAACGTTGATAACGAAGCCATTTCAACACGTACCCCCTGAGAAGACATATCAAAGGTAATACCACTCTCTTTCCAAAAGCGGACATTGGTTGTCAACAAACCATCATAAGGTGCATTAATAAATAGCTGATATCTCATCAGATGAGATTTCGGTTCAAACTCGCTGGTTTCAACAGAACCAACCCGATAACCACGAAACAACACCGGATCACCCGGATTGAGCTGACCCGCTTTATCACTGACCAAGATGACACGAATACCTTTTGCATCAGGTGAAGCCAATGGTGGTGAATCCAACAAATTAAATTCATCTTCTTCATCACCATTCGTTCCCGGTTGAAGCTCAATAAAAGCCCCGGACAGAAGAGTACCAAGACCAGATATTCCATCACGGCCAATCTGCGGTTTCACTACCCAGAAAGCGCTGTCACTACACAATAGATTTTCCATGCCATCATTCAGCCGAGCCTTAATAATAACTTGACTAAGATCATCACTCAGCATGACCCTCTCAACCACGCCGACATCCACACTACGGCTTTTAATTTTAGTTTTTCCGGCTTCAATGCCCTCCGCGTTGAAGGTAATCAACGTCACTTCCGGCCCTTGGTGGTTGAAATGGTAAAACAATATCCAAGCACCTATAAGCACTGTCACAATCGGTACAATCCAGACTGGCGACCAACTTTTAATTTTATCGATTTTAGCCTGACTCTGGTCTTCAACTTTATCCGTCACCTTGACACCCCTTCATTGCCTTATAACGAATGTTTAACGTTGGCCCTATCCCAAATTAAACGCGGATCAAATGTCATTGCCGCAAACATAGTCAGGATCACAACTAAAGTAAAAATAACTGCCCCCATAGCAGGGTAGACACTCATCAATTTCCCCATACGTACCAGTGATGACAATATTGCGATAACAAATACATCAATCATTGACCAACGGCCAACAAATTCGACAACTTCATAAATAAAATGCATTCGGGCGGAATCCCGTTTACCGTGACCTTTGGCATCCCAACACAACCAGCTAATTGCCAGCATTTTCAAGGATGGCACCATAATACTAGCAATAAAAATGACTAAAGCGACCGGGTACGAACCTACACTCCATAGTAATATCACTCCAGCCATAATAGTGGAGTCACTCCGATTACCTAACGATTCTGTCACCATCATTGGCATAATATTAGCAGGAATATACAGCATTAAAGCTGTCACTATCAGTGCCATTGTCCATTGTAGACTGTTGCGACGACGGGCATGCCCACGAGTATAACAACGTGTACATACCAATTGGTCTGCCGGTAAAATAGCCGTACAACACTGGCATAATCGAACACCCTGCACTAACCCCGATCTTCCTGCCTGTAACGGTATATTCACCCTAGGTGCGAGGGTTATCTGATTCCATAACCAGTGGCGATCCAGACATTGAAATGCTCTCACCTGGAGAAGACAGAACAGACAATATGGCAAAAAACTTAAACCTAACCCAATATCACCATAAGCCATTAACTTAACGAAGCTGACTAACACCCCTGCCAGAAAGATTTCAACCATACACCAGCTTTTCATCTGGAATAAAACCCTGGCCAACCAGACTCTTATCTTCTGAGAAGTAACAACACCCTGGCACAAGAGAATAACCGCTACCATACAAAACGTAGGCACCAGTTGAACACAGAGCAAAAAGAATGTTCCCACACTGACGTAATTTTCATTAAACATCACCTGAGGGATTTGAGATAAGGTAATTTCACTGCCAATTCCCGCCACACTCATGCTGACAAACGGAAACAGGCAAGCCATTAACAGCATAAATAATGCACTGACTGCATAACCTGTTGGCTGATGTTTAGGTTCTTTCCACCATGTGACTAATGTCGTCTTACAACGAGGACAAACTGCCTTCGTTCCCTGAACCCATTCTGGCAATGTCACCAGCAAATCACATTGAGGGCACAATACCATTTCATGATGATGGTTACCGGAACACAAGATCTTTCTCCCTGTTAAGGAAATCGGGAATATCCACAGAATCATACTCAGAAGAATTTCGCAGTATGATTCTGCTAATTATGTTAACTATTAACTGTTTTCAATGTTTCCAATTCCTGCCAGCGATCAAAAGCCGCGTCTAATGCTTGCTCTTTTTGAGACAGTTCAGTCAATATTTTTTGGGTTATTACATGAGGCTGATTAAAAAAGTCAGGATCACTCACTTGAGATTGTAACTGATCAAGCTCTTCTTCCAGTTTCTCCAACAATGATGGTAATTGCTCTAACTCTCGTAATAAATGGTAACTCATTTTGTTACGAGAATTTTTTGGCGGTTCCTTAATCTTTTCTACTTTAACTTCCGTTTGAAGTTTTTTCTTATTTTGCTGGCGCAACGATACAACCTGTTCGCGCTGTTGCTGAGCATCGTAATAACCACCAACATAATTATTGATCGCACCATTACCTTCAAAAATCCAACATTCTGTCACGGAGTTATCAACAAATTGACGATCATGACTCACCAGCAATACAGTACCTGTATAATTGTCTACCAGCTCCTCCAGCAACTCTAATGTTTCCACATCTAGATCGTTGGTTGGCTCATCAAGTACCAACAAATTACTGGGTTTCAGGAATAGACGCGCTAGTAACAATCGGTTCCTTTCACCACCAGAAAGCGCTTTAACCGGTGTCATTGCCCGTTTGGGATGAAACAGAAAATCCTGCAAATAACCCAGTACATGACGAGGACGACCATTCACCATCACTTCCTGTTTACCTTCAGCTAGGTTATCCATTACGGTTCTTTCCGGATCAAGTGCTATCCGATGCTGATCAAAATAAGCAATTTCTAGTTTAGTACCACAATGAACACGGCCACTATCAGATTGCAGCTCACCTAACATCAGTTTCAGTAAAGTTGTTTTGCCACAACCATTTGGTCCTACCAGTGCAATCTTATCCCCACGCTGAATTTGCACACTGAAATTATTGACCAGTTTCCTTTCACCAATTTGATAATTAACATTTTCCAGTTCAAAGACAATTTTGCCGGAACGACTCGCTTCTCCCATCTGTATTTTAGCGGTTCCCATTACTTCACGGCGTTGTGAACGCTCAATACGTAATGCCTTCAATGCCCTGACACGCCCTTCATTACGAGTACGACGCGCTTTAATCCCCTGACGTATCCACACTTCTTCCTGAGCCAACTTACGATCAAACTCAGCATTTTGCATCTCTTCCACACGCAACGCGTCTTCTTTGCCTTCAAGAAACTTATCGTAATTACCCGGCCACGATACTAACTTACCCCGATCCAAATCGACGATACGGGTTGCCATATTGCGAATAAATGAACGGTCATGAGAAATGAAAACAAGACTACCCTGAAAATCTTTCAGGAAATTCTCTAGCCATTCAATCGTATCAATATCCAAGTGGTTAGTTGGTTCATCAAGAAGCAAGACTTTTGGCAAACTAACCAACGCCCTTCCCAATGCTGCCTTACGCAACCAACCACCTGAAAGAGAAGAGAGCTTCGCTTCCGCAGGTAAAGAGAGCTGTTTCAATACGTCATTAATGCGGCTATCCAGTGACCATAACCCACGAATATCCAGCACCTCCTGCAATTCTGCCAGGCGGTTAAGGTTTTTCTCATTTGGATCCTGCTCCACCAAGCGGGAGACCAGATGAAAAGATTTAATATATTCGGCCTGCTCCTGAACGCCTTCGGCAACAAAATCAAAAACCGTCCCTTCTATATTACGGGGGGGATCCTGCTGTAAGCGGGCGACAACCAGATCCTGTTCGTAAATAACCTGACCATCATCCAACGGCTGCTCTTTTGCTAATACCCGTAACAAAGTAGATTTTCCAGCACCGTTACGGCCAACCAGACAAACCCTTTCATTTTCTTCTATATGCAATTCTGCATTATCAAGTAATGGTGCATCACTGAACGACAACCACGCACCAGATAAATTTATCAATGACATAGTAATTATTTTTCCTCACCAGCATGACGTAATAGCCAGCAGTTGTGAATCTGACGATTGCGGGCAAAATCCTGCGACTGGGTTTTACTGGTGATTTCTTCTGCCACCAAGCCTGCTTTTTCCAGCTCAGCAAAATCCATTTTAAAACCACGTTTATTATTAGAGAACATCAGCGTTCCTCCACGACGCAACAAGCGCTTAAGCTGTCTCATCAACATGATATGGTCGCGTTGTACATCAAATGTATCTTCCATCCGTTTAGAATTGGAAAAAGTCGGCGGATCAATAAAAATCAAATCAAACTGTTCATTGGCCCGTGCCAACCAAGTGAGACAATCTGCCTGAATCAACCGATGCTGACGCCCGGTTAATTCATTAGCCTGTAAGTTCCGTTCAGCCCATTCAAGATAAGTGCGAGACATATCAACCGTCGTTGTTGAACGTGCGCCTCCTAATCCAGCATGTACCGTCGCTGCTCCGGTATAGGCAAACAGATTCAGAAAATCTTTTCCTTCACTCATTTCACCTAGCATTTTTCGGGCAATACGATGATCAAGGAACAAGCCAGTGTCCAAATAGTCAGTTAAATTGACCCAGAATTTTGCGTCATACTCATTTACCAGAAAGAATTCCTGTTTTTCTGCCATTCTTTCATACTGGCTTTTGCCTTTCTGACGCTGACGAGTTTTAAGTACTAATTGATTTGATGAAAGTCCAAGAATTTGCATCGTTGCACTGATAACATCAAATAAACGCTGACGCGCTTTATTAGCATCAACACTTTTTGGCGGAGCATATTCCTGAATCACTACTTTATCCGCATAACGGTCAACAGCCACATTGTATTCTGGCAAATCAGCATCATACAGACGATAACAATTAATCCCTTGCTGTTTTGCCCAGTGAGTTAATTTCTTTTCATTTTTGCGCAGACGATTGGCATAATCTTCCGCCACATTCACCTCTGATGAATGCGGTTTATCTGACAACTGATAATTTTTCTGTACGCAATCCAATGGACCATTTTTAGCTTTAAACTCACGTTCAGCCCGTAATTGCAAGCAGCTCAACAATTCAGGTGACGCACTAAATAGAGACAGACGCCAGCTAGGGAAACGGCTTTTCATTATCCGCCCAAACAAACTGTGTAGTGCAATCAATGCCGGCTCACTTTCCAAACGCTCACCATAAGGTGGATTACTTAATACTGTTCCAGCAGGGCCTTCTGGTAACGGATTTTCCAGACGACTGGCATCACCTTGCTGGAAAGTTATCAACTGCGCAACCCCGGCTCTACGAGCATTTGACCGAGCCATATCCAGCACTCTGCGATCAATATCAGAACCAACAAAACGGGAAGCTGTCTCCTGAAGACCTTTACAAAAGCGGATCTGCGCTTCTGTGGTCACCTCACGCCAAATTTCTTCATCATGTTGCAACCAAGCAATAAAGCCCCAGTGGTTACGATGAAGCCCAGGAGCACGATCAGCCGCCATCATTGCAGCTTCAATCAATAATGTGCCGGAACCACACATAGGATCGACCATCGGAGTACCAATCTGCCAGCCTGAACGTAGAATAATCGCAGCAGCCAGATTTTCTTTCAGTGGGGCTTGACCAGCAAGATCGCGATAACCTCGGATATGCAAACCATCACCACTCAAATCCAATGCAACACTGGCTTTCTCTTTATTCAAAAAAACATTAATGCGAACATCCGGCTGTTGCTTTGCCACATTGGGGCGTTGATCCAACTTACGAGTAAAACTATCGACAATGGCATCTTTAACTTTTAGCGCACCATATTGCGTGTTACGTATTTCTTCATTTGTGCCACTGAAATGCACAGAGAAAGTACTGTCTACAGAAAAAATCTGGCTCCAATCAATAGACTGAACTCCAAGATAGAGATCTAAATCGCTATAAACATTAAATTCGTTTAGCGGTAGCAAAATACGTGATGCCAGCCTGCTCCACATCAGACTTTTATACATCACTTTGCCATCACCTTGAAAATGAACTCCGCCTTGCACAATTTTGCATGATTGCGCACCCAGCATTTCCAGTTCGTTCTTCAATAATTCTTCTAATCCACGCGCCGTGCTGGCAAACAGAGAGTTCATATGACATATCACCAAAAAGAAAATTGTTACGCATTATAGCCAATCCGAGTGACATGTCATAAAGTTGCTCATGTCAGAAAAATATTTTGTGGAGATTAATGGATGATCACTCTGTCTCGCCTGTATACCCACCCAGTGAAATCTATGCGTGGCTTGCAACTTTCCCATGCATTAGTCAGTGAAAGCGGCCTCATATTTGATCGCAATTTTATGGTCACAACAACAGATGGGACTTTTATCACTGCCCGTAAATACCCTCAGATGCTGTTATTTACTCCGGCTATGTTAAATAATGGTATTTATTTGCGCGCACCCAACGGAGAAAACGCCACAGTACTTTACCGTGATTTCCTGCCTGAACAGCAACCCACGGAAGTATGGGGCAACCATTTTACGGCTCTCATTGCACCAGAAACCGTTAACCAATGGCTAAGTAGTTTCTTTGACATTCCGGTACAATTACGCTGGTTAAGCCATGAATTAACCCGCAAAGTAAAAAAACACCCTGAAATTCCATTATCATTTGCGGACGGTTATCCATTTCTGCTGATTAATGAAGCCTCATTTCATTTATTACAACAACGTTGCCCGGCCAGTATTAAACTAGAGCAATTTCGCCCAAATATCGTCATTACTGGCGCAGAAGCATTTGCGGAAGATAGCTGGCAATCAATTCAGATTGGAGATGTTATTTTTGATTTACCTAAACCATGCAGCCGCTGTATTCTGACCACCGTCAGCATTGATAAAGGCATTAAAAATCCAAATGGAGAGCCGTTAGCGACATTGCAATCATTCCGTACAGCAGAGAATGGTGATGTCGATTTTGGTCAGAATTTAATTGCTCGTTCAAGTGGTATTATTCGAATCGGGGATAATATCACTATATTAGCTAAGAAAGATCCTTGTAAATATGGCAGTGGTGAAAAAGCTGAAGATATTACTGCACCAAAAACAAATGAGCAATCTGCCATTATCGAATATAATGGGCAAACTTTCACAGGTAATAATCAACAAATTATTTTAGAGCAACTGGAACAACAAGGAATAAGAGTCCCCTACTCATGTCGGGCGGGCCTATGTGGATGCTGTAAAATTTCTTTAATTAAAGGGGATGTTTTTCCTTTAAAAGCCACGGCAATTAAAAATAATGGCCATATTCTGGCCTGTTGTTGTATTCCAAAGAATAATCTTATTCTTAAAAGTAATAGCGCAGAATAGATCTTAAATTCAAATCAAACCGCAGTGCCGTAAATTGGCACGCGGGCTGACTCGACAAAACATGACTGAACTACATGCCTTAAACTATTTGTCATTGCACAATTCTCTGAAAAAATCGAGCATAATGATTATTGCAATACTGAATTAATTATTACCATAATGAATTTATAACTACTGTCATAAAATGATTACACTCTAATCAGGAGCTTAAGTCACTCAGACAAAACACCAAAGGAGTAAAGTCATGGCACGTATCATCATTGCAGCGCTCGCAACCCCTGGACATGTCTATCCAATGTTAAAGATCGCTCAATCACTAATAGCACAAGGACATCAGGTAACCGTGTTTACCGGTGCATTATTTCGCCAACAGATAGAAGCTTTAAGCGCGCAATTTATCCCTTTTGATCAACAGATAGACTTTGACTATCGTCATTTAGAACAGCATTTCCCTGACCGTGCTCAACTTCCTCCGGGAAATGTACAAATGGCACTGGCATTCAAGAATTTCTTCTCAGCGCCAATCCCAATACTTGACCGCCAATTACGGCAAATTATCCGTGAACAACAAGCAGATCTGCTTATAGCCGAGAACTGCTTTTATGGCATATTACCCCTGCTGCAAGAAGAAAAAACCCATCGTCTTCCAGTGATAGTCATTGGCATAACACCTCTGGCTTACTCTTCGAAAGATTCAATTTTCTGGGGGCCACGTATCCCACCTGCGGTATTACCACCAGAATTGACACATGAACAGCTCGTCGATAAAGCCAACCAACAACTCATAGCCGAAGTGCAGGATAGTTTCAATAATTCATTAGTCCAGTCAGGAGGCTCTGCATTAACCAGACTTTTTAACGATGAAGTCATCTTTGGTGCTGATCGCTTTTTGCAACTCTCAACTCTGGCATTTGAATATCCACGAGAAGGATTGCCTGATACAGTCCATTTTATTGGGCCACTTCCTAACCCTGCACTGACCACAACATCACCTCAATTATGGGAAGAAGATGATCCACGTCCATTGGTTATAGTTACTCAGGGTACTATTTCCAATACCGATTTAAATCAGTTGATTCTCCCCACATTGCGTGCACTGACTACATTATCGGTACGTATATTGGCAACCACCGGTGGCAGATCGGTAGAAACACTGAGTAAAGATCTACCTGAAAACGTGCGCGTCGAAGAATTTATTTCATTTGAGCACTGGCTGCCGAAAGCTTCATTGCTGATATCCAACGGGGGCTACGGAACCATCAATTATGCTCTCAGCCACGGAACACCATTACTTATTGCCGATGCAGGAGAAGGCAAGCAGGAAGCAGCGTTTCGTGTTGTATGGGCTGGATGCGGTACTAATCTGGATACAGCACATCCCACTGAATCTCAACTAAAGCAAACAGTGGAAAATATGCTGAGTACAGACTTGTTTAAACAACGTGCGCAAATTGTCCAAAAAGATTACGCAAAACATGATGCATTAGCGGCAATATCCCGTCACGTAGAACAATTAATTCTCGAACAAAACCACATTAACTAAACCCTAAATACCTTCTTCTTTCCTCTCCGTTTTGGTGCTAACACAGACCGACAGGGAGAGGAAATCGGCATATTTCATTACATCATAAAAAATAAATCAAAGTGATTATTGTAATAATTAATTATTATTTCTGTAATTATTTTATAATAGTAGTCATAAAATAATCACCCCTGAGTCAGGAGCTAACTAGCGTAATTAAATCAAAACAGTACAAAGGAGCAAATTATGGCACGAATTGTCATTGCCGCAGTTGCAACACCAGGGCATGTCTATCCGATGTTAAAGGTAACTCAATCACTGATAGCACAAGGACATCAGGTAACTGTCTTCACTGGCGCGTTGTTTCGCCAACAAGTAGAGGCTTTAAATGCACAATTTATCCCTTTTGATGAGCAGATAGACTTTGATTACCGCCACTTAAAACAACGTTTTCCTGACCGAGCGCATCTTCCTCCGGGAAATCTGCAAATGGCGCTAGCGTTTAAAGATTTCTTCTGTACTCCAATCCCATTCCTTGACCGCCAACTACAACAAATCATCCATGAGCAGCAAGCAGAATTACTGATAGCCGAGAATTGCTTTTATGGCATATTGCCACTACTGCAAAAAGAAAAAGCTCATCGCCTTCCCGTGATCATCATTGGTATAACGCCTCTGGCTTACTCTTCGAAAGATTCAATTTTCTGGGGGCCACGTATTCCCCCCGCATTACTACCATCAGAGTTGACACATGAACAACTCGTAGATGAGGAAACACGACAACTAATAACCGAAGTTCAGGACAGCTTCAATAACGCATTAGCTCAGTCAGGATGCGCTACGTTAACTAGATTTTTCAATGATGAAGTCATTTTGGGTTCTGATCGATTTTTGCAACTTTCAACCCTGGCATTTGAGTACCCACGAGAAGAATTGCCTGATACAGTCCATTTTATTGGCCCCCTTACCAACCCTGCTCCGATAACAGAATCACCTCAATTATGGGAAGAAGGTGATCCACGCCCATTGGTTATAGTCACTCAAGGTACTATGTCTAATACCGATCTAAACCAGTTAATTTTCCCCACATTGCGTGCACTGGCTGCATTACCTGTACGTGTATTAGCAACCACCGGTGGTAGTTCAGTAGAAATACAGCCAGAGAACATACCTGACAACGCATGTATCGAAGAATTTATCTCATTTGAGCACTGGCTGCCAAAAGCTTCATTGCTAATATCCAACGGGGGTTACGGAACCATTAATTACGCCCTCAACCACGGTACACCAGTGCTCATTGCCGATACAGGAGAAGGTAAGCAGGAAACAGCGTTTCGCGTCGTATGGGCTGGATGCGGTATTAATCTGGATACAGCACAACCTACTGAATCTCAGCTTAAGCAAACAGTGGAAAATATGCTACGTACAAACTTGTTTAAACAACGCGCACAAATCGTCCAAGACGATTACTCCAATCACGACGCATTAGCAGCAATATCCCATCACGCAGAACAATTAATCTTCGAAAATCGTGCTAATTAACTTCATTATCTCTCCTCCCCATCTCGGAACTAATGTTATCCAGAGGGGAGGAAATTATAAAAGCGCTTCTTATCTATTTTTCATGCCTGCTTCAAATGAGTGAGCTGTAGCTATTACATATAATAAGCAAATTTCTGTGATAATAGCCAACAGGAGATTTTAGAACACAAGACAAGAAAAGAGTGACTTACTCATAATCAGGTGGGAAGATGTGAATGAGATAAAATTTCCTCAAATGATAAAGAACAATTTTCTTAATTAAAAACAGTGATTATCTTCTGACTTGTCGTTCTATTTTCAAAAAGTGTCTTTACTCTTGGAAATCACAAAACAATGGGATCTTAAACCCAAATCAAATCGCAGTGCCATAAATTGGCGTATAAATAGGTTCCACAAATGGCATCAATCGATCATTCATAATCTTAATTGGATCACAAAAATTCATTACCCGATCGGATAACTTTAATTGCGATTGAGCTAGCAAACAAAGGCTCGCACTATCCCCGGCCTCTACTACTAAGAATATAGCATCTGTCCCGCAATCCTGGAGCCGTACCTGAATCAGCTCTCCTTGTATCGGCTTCTCTATCATGGCAAAACGAGAAAAATACCAGCTTCTTGGCATTTGTGGCTTAATAAAGCGGAACGCCACTAATGCATTAAGAACTAATTCAGCCCTGGATTCATCTGAAATATTAATTCGGCGTGTCTGCTCTTCAAAACAATAATAAAGCGTCGCATCTTCTACAGAAAATGAAGTTTCTCCCATTGCATAGGGTATCAGCATCTTAGCAGGAAAACAGGAACGAAAAACCATACCATTAGACAGATCGAGCATTACACGGTCATGGTCAGCATCAAAATACCAGCGCCATTGATCATCAGGTTTAATGTTCATGAATTACCCTTTTATGCCAGGAAAGTTTACATCGTCAAACAGATTGTAAATAACTTGCCCGCTATTCAGTAAAATAAATCCTGCCATAATTAAAAGATATGCAAAGATACAGATAAAATTTAGGCGATCAGAGTGAATATAGACGAGTTGGGGGCAAAAATAAACCCCCAATGATAAATTAACAGAAAGATCTAGATATGATTGACGATATCTTTGATTAATTTTGGACCATGATAGATAAATCCAGAGAAAATCTGTATCAAAGAAGCCCCTACTGCTATTTTTTCTCTGGCGGCGACAAGTGAATCTATTCCACCAACACCGATAACGGGAATTTTACCTCTTAATTCCTGAGAGAGCTGACGAATAATCTCTGTACTACGCAACTGGACCGGCCGACCACTTAACCCACCAGCTTGTTGGCAATAGTTAAGCCCTTCAACTAATCTCTTGTCTAACGTTGTATTAGTTGCAATAGCACCATCGATATTATGACGAATTAAACTATCTGCAATTTGAATCAACTCTTCTTGAGAAAGATCTGGCGCAATTTTTACCGCAACAGGGACATATTTCTGGTATTTTTGTTGAAGTTCACTCTGTTTATTTTTAATCGCCGATAATAGATCATCCAACGCTTCGCCGTATTGAAGCGTTCTTAAGCCAGGTGTGTTAGGTGAAGAGATATTAATTGTGATATAGCCAGCATGAGGATAGACTTTATCCATGCAGATTAAATAATCATCTTTTCCATGCTCTACTGGTGTATCTTTATTTTTGCCAATATTGATCCCAATAACTCCGCCATATTTTGCCTTTTTAACATTCTCTACCAAGTTATCAACACCAAGATTATTGAAGCCCATACGGTTAATTAACCCTTCTGCTTCAACGATACGGAATAATCTCGGCTTATCATTTCCTGCCTGAGCGCGTGGGGTTACGGTGCCAATTTCAATAAAACCAAATCCCATTGCACCAAATGCATCAATACAATCGCCATCTTTATCAAGGCCCGCGGCCAGACCGAGGGGATTTTTAAATGACAGGCCCATACAAGTAACAGGCTTCGTCGCAACTGACTGGCGGATCAGAAACTCGAAAGGACTACCGGTAATACGCTTGAGCTGGCGGAAGGTTAATTCGTGTGCCCGTTCCGGATCAAGCTGGAACAACGCTTTCCTGACTAGTGGGTAGCACATAATTCTAAACCCATTAATTAATTTATAAACATTAAACTACACATGTCTCTATACACACTCAGATACCATTTGAAGATTTTTGAGCTAAAAAACACTCATTTTTAATCCCCAAAAATATTTCGGCAAGTAGAGTAACCGAATGACATGGGCTGAATCTACAGAAATATGCTAATTAGAAGCAAATCTCTCCCAGATGTTGCGCGTGAGAATCGGGAAAATGCATTGGTATAACAAGAATACACTAGTGACTACAATCGTTGACGTCTTTGCCCAAGATACTTTGCTTCCCTCGAACAACTCAAAGGAGAGCAAACCAATGGATGTTCTTTAATATTTTGAGCAATTTTCATACTATAGGTATCAAGCATCAACCAATAAAAATGTATTTCAATGCCGCAATAACAACAGCAATACCAACTGCTAATGTCAGTTTCTTAATCCAATCTAAATCTGTTTTTATAGTACCAATATCGGTTTTAATGCTCTCAGTAGCAACTGTTAGATCTTCTTTGGTGACAACACTTATGTTTTGCAGTTCTGTAATAACTTCAACGATTTTTTCAGACTGCTCATCGTTAAAACCAGACGCTTTGAGTGCCTTAACTGCTGTATGTGTATCCATTGTAAGTAAAGCCATTCTTTTATCCTCTAAAGTTACTGGTTGACCGCCCTTAAATTAACGATAATACCATAGAGACATAAAAATTAACCACATATCAGTTTTACCATAAGATACTGACCACTGCATTTTACTTCCAACCCAATGCTTGCAAGAAGAAATTTATTATCCAGAAGATAAATTGGAAAAAATATCGGGCTAAATAACCATTAGCCCGATAACTCGATAACCCAATAAATAGTTATCAGCTTTCTAATGCCTTGGTAATTTTTTCAAACAGATCACCAGACAGATTTTCCAATCCTTTTAACTGTTCCAACGCACTACGCATCATGTTTTGACGTTTTTCATCATAACGTTTCAGACGAATCAGCGGTTCAATTAAACGGGAAGCAACCTGTGGGTTACGGCTGTTAAGATCAGTTAAAATTTCCATCAAGAATTGATAACCACTGCCATCTTCAGCATGGAATACAACCGGATTGTTAACAAATGTCCCAATCAGAGCACGCACCCGGTTTGGGTTACTCATACTAAATGAACGATGATTCAGAAGATGGCGTACATTAGCCAAAACATCTACCGCCGGGCTACTTGCCTGTAAGCTAAACCATTTATCCATCACCAGGCCGTCCTGATACCATCTACCATCAAATTCCGCCATGAGTTGATCACAGCAAGGCAACTCTGCCAGCACCGCGCCAGATAATGCCGCCAGTGCATCAGTCATATTGTCAGATTGATAATATTGATTTGATACCACTTTATCAGCCTGCTCTTGATGACCAAAAGCCAAATAATATAGACAGATATTACGCAGAGAGCGCTTAGCAATATCCTGATGAGCGACGCGATATGCACCGATCTTGATAGCGTTATAAACCACCGCAAATTCATCAGCCATTTCCTGAGCCAAAGTACGGGTGATGGTATCCAAAACTTCATGAATCGCTTTAGGATCAATAATCGTAAACAGTTCTGCTATCTCACTCTCTGATGGTAAAGCCAGAATATGAGCAACCAGAGCCGGATCAATCTCTTTATCCAATAACACCGCGCGGAAAGCATCCACCACATGCATTGGCAGTTCGATCGGCTGCTTCTGCTGGTAACGGATAATATTCAGTTTGATATAGTTTGCCATCAACGACTGAGCCGCATCCCAACGTGAAAACGCATTGCGAGCGTGTTTCATCAAGAATGCCAATTGCTGATCACTGAATTTGTAATCCAGTTTCACTGGTGCTGAGAATTCCCGTAATAAAGAGGGAACCGGCAGTGATGGCACATCATCAAATACAAACGTCTGTTCTGCATTAGTCACATTCAATACATTGTGAACCGGTTGACCATCATAACGTAACGGAATCACATGACCTTTGCTGTCATAAAGTTCAATATCCAGGGGAATATGTAGAGGCTGCTTCTCTTTTTGATCGGCGGTAGTTGGTGTCATCTGGCTGACATGCAACTTATATTGCTGCTTTTCTGCATCATATTCATCGCGGACTGTTAATACTGGTGTACCAGACTGGCTATACCAGCGACGGAAAAGTGACAAATCCACATTTGATGCATCTTCCATTGCCTGAACAAAATCATCACATGTTGCGGCACTACCATCATGACGATGGATATAAAGCTGCATCCCTGCCTGGAATTGCTCTTCACCTAGCAGGGTATGAATCATACGGATAACTTCCGCGCCCTTCTCATACACAGTCAGGGTATAGAAATTATTCATCTCAATCACTTTATCCGGGCGAATTGGATGGGCCATTGGACTGGCATCTTCCGCAAACTGTGCCGAACGCATAACACGCACATTATTAATACGATTAACAGAACGAAAGCCAAGATCAGAGCTAAATTCCTGATCACGGAATACCGTCAATCCCTCTTTTAAACTCAGTTGGAACCAATCGCGACAAGTAATACGATTCCCAGTCCAGTTATGGAAATATTCGTGGCCGATCACAGCTTCTATATTAAGGTAATCTTTATCAGTCGCAGTTTCAGATTTTGCCAGCACATATTTGGAGTTAAAGACATTCAGCCCTTTATTCTCCATAGCGCCCATATTAAAGAAATCCACCGCAACAATCATATAAATATCGAGGTCATACTCAAGGCCAAAACGGGTTTCATCCCACTTCATAGCATTTTTTAGGGAAGTCATTGCCCAATCAGCCCGATCGAGATTGCCACGATCAACAAACAGCTCCAATGCAACTTCACGGCCACTACGCGTCGTAAAAATATCGCGCAATACATCAAAATCACCTGCGACCAGAGCAAACAGATAACATGGTTTTGGGAATGGATCTTGCCATTTCACCCAATGACATCCATCATCGGTTTCTCCCTGCTCAACCCGGTTACCGTTTGAAAGCAGATACGGATACTTGGCTTTATCGGCTGTGATACGTGTTGTAAAACGAGCCAATACATCAGGCCGATCGAGATAATAAGTAATGTGGCGAAACCCTTCTGCTTCACACTGAGTACAAAGTGCATCACCAGAAACATACAAGCCTTCCAGCGCCGTATTTTTCGATGGATGGATCTCATTGACAATTTTCAAAGTGAACTGAGCTGGCAACTGCTCAATGACTAGCGCCCCCTCCTGTTCACGGTAATGCGCCCACGGTTGACCATTCACATGAAGACTTTTCAGTATCAAGTCTTCACCATCCAACACTAATGGCGTTATTTCGTGACTCAGACGTTTTATCTGGCTGATTGCGGTGATTTCCGTGTTATCGGTATCAAGATTAAAATCGAGTTCAATATCAGAAATCGTATAGTCGGGAGCGCGATAATCCCGGCGGTACTTAGCTTGTCGCTGTTGTGTCATAAGAAACCTTTTTGTTTCATGCCTGATGGAATTAATTCAATACTAGGCCTTACGCTGCCATAGAAAGAGGTTGAATTTCAAGAGTGAATAACGCATCTTCTGGCGTTTAACATTCATTAAGAACGAGTATGATGTTATGTAAGGAATATGTTTACTCTTTGGTGCTTGTTATCACTTAATGATCAAATAACATGATAACATTTAACCAAAGACCCTTTTTAGCTTCGATATTTTGGTGAACTATATGACGTTATGTGACTTCAATAACAAAATAATCCCGGTATACTCTTCCAACTTTATCGATTTAGCTAATACGAATACGCTCCGTGAGGATGCATAACGCGCTATGACACTAGACGCTACCCCAATTATTAAATCACTGCTTGATACTGACGCTTATAAACTTCATATGCAACAAGCAGTATACCACCGCTACAGCCACATTCCTGTTGTTGCAGAGTTTCGCTGCCGCGGCGACGAACTGCTAGGTGAATATGCCGCAGAATTACGTCATCAAGTTAATATGATGGCTGATCTGGCATTAACCGATGCTGAATTTAATTACCTTTCCAGTCTGCCTTTTTTCAAGGCTGATTATCTGGGCTGGTTAAAAACCTTTCGTTTTAACCCACAGCAAGTCAATATTTCTGTTACAAATGGCGGCCAATTAGCTATTCATATTTCAGGATTATGGCATGAAGTGATTATGTGGGAAGTCCCATTACTGGCGTTAATCAGTGAATTAATTCATCGTCATCACTTACCAGATAACGCGGTGGAAAATGCAGTCAACCAGCTACGCAAGTTGATCAAACTGTTCTATCAACATGCTGAAAATAAAGGAATCGATCTCTCCAGTTTTAAACTGATGGATTTCGGTACACGTCGTCGTTTCTCACACCGAGTTCAACACGCTGTCGTCAGTGAGCTGCAACAGCATTTCCCTTATTTGATTGGCACTAGCAATTACCAACTTGCACAACAGCTTGGGCTCCCTCCTGTTGGAACACAAGCGCATGAGTGGTTTCAAGCTCATCAGCAAATCAGCCCGGATCTGGCTAGCAGTCAACGAGAAGCATTACAGAGTTGGCTGAAAGAATATCCTAACCAATTAGGTATTGCCTTGACTGACTGCATTACAATGGACGCGTTTCTGCGGGACTTTGATGCCCAGTTTGCCAAAAATTATCAAGGCTTACGCCATGATTCGGGTGATCCTGTTCAATGGGGTGAAAAAGCGATCGCCCACTATCAAAAACTGGGTATCGACCCAATGACGAAAACCCTCGTGTTCTCTGACAGCCTAGACTTCCAAAAAGCACTAGCGCTCTATCGTCATTTCCACAACAGAATAAACCTGATTTTCGGTATCGGTACACAGCTTACCTGCAATATCCCAGGGGTTAAGCCACTGAACATCGTCATCAAACTTGTCGAGTGTAATGGCAAACCAGTCGCAAAGCTTTCAGACAGCCCTGGCAAAACCATTTGTGAAGATAACGAGTTTGTTAACAGGCTACGCGCCGCTTTTGATATACCCCAGGTTAAACAAGCTTGTTAACTCAAGTTTCATTAAAAAATATCACTGTGCTGCTGGCAGATAAGGCAGCAGCACATCTGAAAAGTGCGCTTTCCCCTCTATTTCACCGTTTAAATTGATGATTTCCCCTTGTTTCCTGAAACAGGGCAAGTAACATAGAATAAGTTGCCCCTTGTGGGGATATTCATTTTCATAAACTTGAACTGATAAAGAAGAGAGAAATCTATGAGCGTAGCGCCTGTAGTCGACGTACTGCAAGGCCGGGTTGCGGTTGATAGTGAAGTCACCGTTCGCGGCTGGATACGTACAAGGAGAGATTCTAAAGCTGGCATCTCTTTCCTCGCCGTCTATGACGGTTCCTGCTTTAATCCATTACAGGCCGTCGTTAATAATAATTTGCCCAATTATCAGGATGAAGTTCTGCATTTAACTACCGGTTGTTCTGTCGAAGTAACAGGAACAGTCGTTGCTTCCCTTGGTCAAGGGCAGAACTTTGAACTGCAAGCGACGAAAATTGTCGTGATCGGTATGGTTGAAGATCCTGACACCTATCCCATGGCCGCTAAACGCCACAGCATTGAATACCTGCGCGAAGTGGCTCACCTGCGTCCACGTACCAACCTGATTGGTGCCGTTGCTCGTATGCGCCATACCCTTGCTCAAGCACTACACCGTTTCTTCCATGAAAATGGTTACTTCTGGGTTTCCACCCCATTGATAACGGCTGCTGATACAGAAGGTGCTGGCGAAATGTTCCGCGTCTCTACGCTGGATCTGCAAAATCTGCCTTTAACTGACAAAGGTGAAGTGGATTTCAACCAAGATTTCTTCGGCCGCGAAGCTTTTCTGACCGTATCCGGACAATTGAACGGTGAAGCATACGCTTGTGCATTAAGCAAAGTTTACACATTCGGCCCGACTTTTCGTGCTGAAAACTCTAATACCAGCCGCCATCTGGCAGAATTCTGGATGCTTGAACCAGAAATCGCCTTCGCTAACCTCAATGATGCCGCCACATTAGCTGAAAATATGCTGAAATATGTTTTCAAAGCCGCATTGGCAGAGCGTGCTGATGATCTGCAATTCTTCGCTGAACGCGTAGATAAAGATGTTATCACCCGCCTGGAAAAATTTATCAATTCTGACTTTGCTCAGATTGATTACACCAGTGCCATTGAAATTCTGCAAAACTGCGGCCAGAAATTTGAAAATCCAGTCTTCTGGGGAGTTGACCTTTCTTCGGAACATGAACGTTATCTGGCAGAGAAACATTTCCAAGCTCCGGTCGTCGTGAAAAACTATCCAAAAGATATTAAAGCCTTCTATATGCGAATGAACGACGACGGTAAAACTGTCGCGGCAATGGATGTACTTGCACCAGGCATTGGCGAAATTATCGGTGGCTCACAGCGTGAAGAGCGTCTGGATATACTGGATAAGCGTATGGAAGAGATGGGGCTTAATAAAGAAGATTACTGGTGGTACCGTGATCTGCGTCGTTATGGCACCGTACCTCACGCCGGGTTCGGGCTGGGCTTTGAACGCCTGGTTGCTTACGTGACTGGTGTATCAAATGTACGTGATGTCATCCCATTCCCACGGACACCAAGAAGCGCAAACTTCTAATGATTGCGTAAAACAAACATTAAAAAATCATTATGTATAAAGCCAGCAAAAGCTGGCTTTTTTTATGCTTCCAATTCAAGACACGATCAAAAATCCTATTTCATTTACATTTTGCAATATATTATTTTCACTTTATTACAAAAATCGTCACTTTGTATCAATTAAATGATAGATAAAATCCACAGCTAATGAAAGACTGTGCCCCAACTCGGACAACACGATATTTTCATAAATAATTTCAACGAGTTTCTTAAAGGAATTATTTCTGTCAGTAACAGATGTCCGAATAACGCCAATGATGGTCATTAACAATAGTAATTAAATGAAGGTAACAATAATGAAGGGTAGTATCTTTTCCGTGGTCATCCCAGTGCTGTTGACTGCTGGTGTAGCAAATGCCGCTGAAATTTATAACAAAAACGGTAATAAACTGGATTTTTATGGCAAAGTTGATGTACGTCATCAATTCGCTAAAATTACCCAAAAATCAGATACATATCCTATATATAGTGAAGATGGCGATGCAAGCTACGTTCGTCTGGGTTTCAGGGGTGAAACCCAAATCAATGACCAACTGACCGGTTATGGCCGTTGGGAATACAATATTCAGGCTAACAAAGCCGAGGCAAACGATTCCGAAGGTAATCAAACCCGTCTGGGCTTCGCTGGTCTAAAATTGGCTAAATATGGTTCTCTAGACTACGGTCGTAATTACGGTGTTCTCTATGACGTCAATGCCTGGACCGATGTACTGCCAGTATTCGGTGCTGACTCCATGTCGCAGGCTGACACCTACATGACTAATCGTGCTACCGGTGTCCTGACTTACCGTAATACGGATTTCTTTGGCCTGGTTGATGGTCTGAACTTCGCCCTGCAATACCAAGGTAAGAACGACGAAGACAGCAAAAACGGCCGTAATTCACTTCATAAACCCGGAGATCGCATTAAGCCTAACGGTGGTAGTAACGGTGACGGTTTCGGCCTCTCTGTTACTTATGATATCGGTAATGGTATCAGCTTAGGAGGAGCCTACTCCAATGCTGACCGCCCTATTACACATGAAAGGCTCGTTACCTCTGTCGCTCGTGGTGAAAGGGCTGAGGCATGGAACGTTGGTGCCAAATATGATGCAAATAACCTATATCTGGCTGCCATGTATGGCGAAACTCACAATATGACCTCTTTCGGCTACCAAGATGTTGTCTCTGCAAAAACTCGTAATATCGAATTAACTGCCCAATATCAGTTGGATTCTGGTCTGCGCCCATCTCTGGCATATGTTCAATCCAGGGGAACAACTTTTTTCACTCATCAAGACTGGGTAAAATATATCTCTATTGGTTCTTATTATAACTTTAACAAAAATTTGTCTGCCTATGTTGATTACAAAATCAACTTAGTACATGACACCCCCTTCACCAAATATCTCGATGTCAATACGAATAACGCTGTGGGTATAGGTTTGGTATATCAATTCTAACAGTCTGAAATAAATTAGGTAGATTAATAGAAAATCTAACTAACATGTTATGGTGCTCACTTAGAGTGAGCACTACTTTTTTCAAGAATAATCATTATCAGATATCTATTAAAAAATAGTATATAACACATCAACAAGCATATCAGTAAGTTATATATAAGAAATATAATTGATGAAATAAGCACCATATTTTACTCTTTTTATTAAGATCAACAGGTAATTTTCTTTCGCCACTGACTACGAGTCATTTTCCACTTTTTGATCAACTGGACCAACCAGAGATTAAAAAATAATCTCATATTTACATTTTGAAACACTTTGTTTCACATTTTTACTAAATTTTCTTTTTTATAGCATTTTGTGAGTGGATAAAAATAACAACCAATGAAACACTTGACAGCGAAACAGACGACACTAAACTCTCACAAATAGTTCCGTAGATTTTTAAAGAATTATTTTTGGCAGTGGCAGGTGTCCGAATAACACCAATGAGGGTAATAATAATGATGAAACGCAATGTTCTTGCAGTAGTAATCCCAGCTCTGTTAGCTGCTGGCGCAGCAAATGCGGCTGAAATTTATAACAAAGACGGCAACAAACTGGACCTATACGGTAAAGTTGAAGTCCAGCACAAATTCGCTAACAACAAAAGCGGCGAAGATGGCGATAACTCCTTCGCCCGTCTGGGTTTCAAAGGTGAAACTCAAGTTAATGACCAACTGACCGGTTTTGGCCGTTGGGAATACAATATCAAAGGTAACCGCGCAGAAGGTACTGACGAAGAAACCAAAACGCGTTTAGCTTTCGCTGGGTTGAAACTGTCCGACTACGGTTCAATGAACTATGGCCGTAACTACGGTGTGGTTTATGATGTCAACGCTTGGACCGATGTGTTGCCAGTATTCGGTGGCGACTCAATGGCGCAGACTGATAACTTCATGACTGGCCGTTCTACTGGTCTGTTGACTTACCGCAATACCGATTTCTTCGGTTTAGTTGATGGCCTGAACTTTGCTCTGCAATATCAGGGTGAGAACAGCAACAACACGGCTAATAGCCGTGCTGATCGTAAGGATAATGGTGAAGGTTACGGTCTCTCTGCAACTTATGACGTAGGTTACGGTATTAGCGTCGGTGGCTCGTACTCTAATTCTGCTCGTACTTCTGCGCAAAAAACTGCTTTTAGCATTGTTGAGGAAAAAGGGAAAAAAGACAAACTTACTGGCTCTACTGCCTTGGGTGATCGCGCTGAGTCATGGAACATTGGCGCCAAATACGATGCCAACAACATCTACTTGGCTGCCATGTACGGTGAAACCCGTAATATGACTCGTTTCGGTGGAAATGTTGACGGTGTAAACTGGGAAAGTATCGCTAACAAAACCCAGAACATCGAATTGACCGCCCAATATCAGTTCGACTTCGGTTTACGTCCGTCTCTGGCATACGTTCAGTCCAGAGGTAAAAATCTGTTCGGTGACCTCGGTAATGACGAGAAAGAATCCGACAATCACGATCTCGTAAAATATATCTCGGTCGGTACTTTCTACTACTTCAACAAAAACTTGACTACCTATGTTGATTACAAAATCAACCTGCTGGATAGCAATGAATTCACCAAAGCAACGGGTATCAGCACTGACAACGTTGTTGGCGTAGGTATGGTTTACCAATTCTAATTACCGTTGGTAAATTAGATTTAGCTGAACAAGTTAAGCATCATTAAGAGAAAGCAGCGCTTAGGTGCTGCTTTTTTAGTCTTGTGTTTTCTCTCTACTATTCCAACTTTTTCTCACTCCGCAAACTGCCTCACAAGATTATCTTCTTTTTACGACAAATAGTTGGCAAACTGTTTCAGCGACGTTACCCTGACTGCCCTTTTGGGCTTAACTCTGAGCTTTGGAATCAAAAACATGTTTGAGAAAATCACAGCAGCGCCTGCCGACCCTATTCTTGGCTTAGCCGATAGTTTCCGTTCTGATCCTCGTACAAATAAAATTAACCTTGGTATCGGTGTCTATAAAGATGAAACAGGAAAAACCCCTATTCTGACCAGTGTTAAAAAAGCTGAACAATATTTACTGGAAAACGAAACAACAAAGAATTATCTGCCAATTAGCGGCTTAGCTGAATTTGGCCGCGTAACTCAGGAATTACTGTTTGGCAAAGATCACCCAGTCGTCACAGATAAACGCGCCCGCACGGCACAAAGCCCAGGCGGTACAGGTGCTTTACGTATTGCTGCGGATTTCATTGCCAAACAGACTAATGCTAAACGCATTTGGATTAGCAACCCAACCTGGCCAAACCATAAAAACGTTTTTTCCGCCGCCGGCTTGGAAGTCTGCGAATATAAATACTATGACGCTGAAAAACACGCACTGAATTTCGAAAGCATGCTGGCAAGCTTGTCTGAAACTCAGGCAGGTGATGTTGTTTTGTTCCACGGTTGCTGCCACAATCCGACGGGCATTGATCCAACCCCGGCACAATGGGCTAAGCTGGCAGAAATGTCTGCGGAGAAAGGCTGGTTGCCTATTTTTGATTTCGCTTATCAAGGGTTTGCTAAGGGCCTGAATGAAGATGCAGAAGGCCTACGTATTTTTGCGAAAAATCATAATGAACTGATCGTTGCCAGCTCTTACTCCAAAAACTTTGGCCTGTACAATGAACGTGTTGGCGCCTGTACTATTGTTGCTAGTGACAGTGATACAGCAGAAAAAGCATTCAGCCAGGCAAAAGCGATTATCCGTGCGAACTATTCTAACCCACCCGCTCATGGTGCATCTGTTGTCACTACCATTTTGTCAAATGAAGATCTGAAAGCAGCTTGGGAACAGGAACTAACCACCATGCGCGAACGTATCCAGCGCATGCGTCAACTGTTTGTCAATACCTTGCAGGAAAAAGGGGCAAAACAGGATTTCAGCTTTATTATTAGCCAAAATGGTATGTTCTCA
This sequence comes from Photorhabdus sp. RM71S, assembly GCF_042879355.1. Lineage (NCBI taxonomy): Bacteria > Pseudomonadati > Pseudomonadota > Gammaproteobacteria > Enterobacterales > Morganellaceae > Photorhabdus > Photorhabdus sp. RM71S. The sequence continues at coordinate 38,306 of NZ_JBHFKV010000022.1, forward strand.
TTCAGTGGGCTGACAAAAGAACAAGTAGAACGTTTGCGTGAGGAATTTGGTATATACGCTGTCAGTTCCGGTCGTATTAACGTCGCTGGTTTGACGTTGGAAAACATGGCTCCATTATGTGAAGCCATTGTTGCAGTACTCTAAGTTAACATTTACCTTACTATATTTACTTTACTCTGAAAAAGTCGCTGAATTTCAGCGGCTTTTATCGTTCAAAAGACTCGACATCCGACACAATTGCGATATTAATCTTATTAGATGCATCAAAATGAAGTTGAAATCCTTGAAGGGCCGGTTAAACATACCGGAGTAAACGGAGCTATTATGTCCATTTATTTCCGTGATCCGGATCAAAATCTAATTGAAGTCTCCAATCAGTTATAGTTGCCATCAAACAACTATCAGCCAGCCCTCAGATTGACACTATATTGAATATAAACGCTACGCCACATCACCAGCCTGGTACTTCATCCTGTAAAAATGGATTAGTCTGCCGCTCATGACCTAGCGTCGACATTGGTCCGTGCCCCGGAATAAATTCATAATCATCACCAAGTGGCAAAAGTTTATCTTTAATTGAGTTAATTAGCTGCCGGTGATTACCGCGTGGAAAGTCACTACGCCCAACCCCTCCTTTAAATAGAACATCTCCCATATAAATCAGCTTATCTACATGATTCACAAACACAACATGCCCTGGTGTATGTCCCGGACAGTGCAATACAGATAAATCAACGCCCCCCACCCGCAGCTCATCACCTTCATTTAACCAGCGATCAGGTTCAAATGATGGACATTCTTCAATGCCAAACATCCGGCTTTGAGCTTGCAAGCCTTCGATCCAGAAAGCATCTTCCTGCTGTGGCCCGTAGACCGGCACATTAAAATGTTCAGCGACCTCCGCTGTTGCACCAACATGGTCAAAATGACCATGAGTCAATAAAATCTGAGTCAATTTCAGACCACGACGTTCTATCTCGGCGATCAGTTTTTCTGCTTCACCACCCGGATCAACAATTGCCGCTTCCTTACTCTCTTCATTCCAAATAAGGGTACAATTCTGCATAAAAGCAGTAACAGGAATAATTTGGTATTTCATTATTTCATTTACTCCATAGTCAAAACAAAATAGTTACTCACCAGATTACCACGTCCTGACGGGACCTGTATCAATATGAACGAAATTACTATGTGGATAGTATCCTACCCCTCCCGCTTTCATTTTCAGAGCAGCCTTGCAGATACGACTAAGCTCAATACCTTCAATATGAAAATCCATCGCCCGCCCGCGAGTATGGTAACTCTGTTTAGCCACGCCTTTACTTTGCTTGCGCAACTGATTGTTGGTTACCAGTGAACGGTAACCAGAAATGAGTTGTACAGGCTTATTAATCCCTATCATCATTTGCAGCAAATAAATCTGATCAAATAATTTAGGATCAATAGTCTTAACTCTATTTTGACGGTAATCTCGAAACAGATGATCCAAACGGGCCAGCTCTTCTTTGTTGTAACGATAACCGTCAAAAAATTCAGCTTTAATCGTTTCACCCGTATGTAAGTTATCAAAACGTAAAATTCGTGGGCGTGGAGTGGCCAGAGTCGCAAAAGTATGCCCCGGCAACAAACTCAAGCCTAAAGCAGCGGCTCCCACACTAAGCCACTTGCGGCGATTATGATCGATTATATCCATGAAGAAACATCTACCCAAATTATAGAAAAAATAGGCCAACTGGTCACTATGACAATTAATAACAAAAATTAGTTGCATTTAGTTTTGTAAAGGTAACAACTTTGACAAAAACTGGGTACCTTGTCTCACACTATTGTCGTAGTCATAAATATCGGTACGGTACTGAGGTACCCCCTGCTCATCTACCCAAGCAGTTAAATAATGCAAATAAACTGGAATACGCTGTGGGATGTTAACATAAACGGTATTACCCTGTTTCAGGGTATTATTCACTTTACTCTGATGCCAACCTACATCTTCCAATAACATACTTGCTAATTCTGAAGCCTTGTTAACCCGCACACAACCAGAGCTGATCGCTCTAATGTCTTTGTTAAACAGGTTATGGTTCGGCGTATCATGCAAATAGATAGCATCAGAATTTGGCATATTAAATTTATAACGGCCTAATGAATTAGTCGGCCCCGGAGCTTGCCATATTCGATAAGGAAAGTTAGCAGGCGTAATCACGTTCCAATCAATAGTGTAAGGGTCGATGACACTGGCATCAGCACGCCAATTTGAAAAGATAACGTATCCTCGCCGTTGAAAATATCCGGGATCATCAACCGCCCGTGGTGCGATATCTTTTCTTGCCAGGCTAGTTGGCACACTCCAGGGAGGATTAATCACCACACTATTCAACACACTACTCATAATGGGTGTCTTACGGCTTGGGCGACCAACGATCACTTTCGAGTCCAATACTTCCTGATCATTAAGATAATAATGCAATGAATAATCGGGAATATTGACCATAATTCCTGTGGACACATATCCTGGGATAATACGTAAACGCTGGATATTAAGCGCCATCAATCCTGCTCTGGTTTGAGGCGAAGTATTTAGCCAATCTCTTGTGCGTTTACCGATTACACCATCCGGCACCAACCCTTGCCAATGCTGGAAATTTCTTACCGCAGTCACCAGTTCAGGATCATAGATATTATCTGATTGAGTTGTCAGTTCGCTCAACATACCAAGACGAATAAGTATTTCCTTCAACACAGCGACATCAGCGCTACTCTGTCCCGGTTTTAGCGCACTTTTGTCAGAAAGCTGTGGCCACAGTTTACTATCAGCCAGTTGTTTCATCATCTCCTTGCGCATATTTTCATATTGAGGATGGTGTGGTGCCAGTGCTGCGACATAAGCGGCCACATTGTGACCGATAATAGCTTGCTGCCACTGATCTATAACGACTGGTGAAGGTAATACAATTTTGTATGGTATTTTGTATGGTATAGTGCGATAGAGCCAGCTTTGGCCCTGATGGCCGACATCTGAGACAAATTGTAAATAACCTAGCATAGCATCCGATAAGATGAGATCACGTCCCATCTGACTCAATTGAGCATCATTGAGTTCAATCAGCCATTGACCAAATTGCGGCTGAAACCCAGCCAAAGCCAGTTCTGAAAGTTGTTGTTCAAAGCGTTGAACCGCGAGTTTATCTTGCCACAAAGGTTGCATCTGGTTAGAGGAGTACAAACTAACCAATCGATCAAAGAAAACGGGCTTAATTTGTGCTGGTATCCAACTTCGCAGCATCTCACGGCGTTCTGTTTCTGAAATTGTAGCAGTTTGAATTTGTACTTGTTCAGGTGTTGTTGTCTCAGATATCTTTTCAATCTGCATTTTTGGCAGATTTTGAATATCACCTTCAATAAGCCTATTCTGATGATTAGCTAAAGCATATCCAGCTATTATCGATGTGCTACAAATAACCGAAATACACAGTGGCTTTATCGCTCTTTTTACCATATCAACATACCCACCTTCATAACATTCTCATGAGTTAATTTTAATTATGACAAATTCAAACTCTAATCAAAGAAAAACAACAAGTTATTTACATTGTAAACTATTTACTTACAAAGGGAATATAATAAGCCATCACCAACCAAGCCAAAAAGACGCCAAAGCATTTCGTCTATATCCAAGGCATTCAAACCGCTTTCTTAATCCAGCAGAAAGACCTACCTGATAACAGGCAGGCCCTTAATTCAACGCTATTCCTATGATAATTTCTGAACAATAATTTCTGATTTACTACATCTGGTTTACTACAGCGCGACTATCATGATGAAGAAGTGCTATCACATGAGGAAGTACCATATGCAGCGAGAAATGACTGAACAGCGATGGCAATTCGCTGAGATTGCTCCTCTGGAGTAGGTAAACCAATGCCCAAAGTAGCCTTAAGCCTTGGCGTTCCAATGATGCCATCGATAAACACCTCTGCGGAGATTTTCGGGTCTACTATGTTCAATTTTCCCTCCTTCATCTTTCGCACCAGATATTCGACAAGAAAATCTACTATCTTTTTGACACCCTTTTCATAATAGATTTTACCTAATTGCGGAAAACGTTGGGCCTCCAGAGTGACCACCCGGTAATTTGCAATCATTGTTTCTGAAAGAATTACCGTGAAAATTTCCTCTGCAAAAATGGTTAATGCTTTCCCAATATCTGGCTCGGGATTCATGGTCTTGTCCAGACCGCCCTCAACTTCTTCTATTCTCTGCTTAACAACAGCGACTAACAGCTCTTCTTTAGAAGGAAATCGACTATAATAGGTTCCCTTCGAAGCATTAGCACGTTTCGCCATCTCATTGATACTGGCACCATCAAAACCCCGTTCTGCAAATACCTGAGCAGCAATCTTTAACAGCTCGTTAACTCGTTCTCCTGAAATTCTAGAGTACGAACGGGTTCTTTTGTGATCTGTTTGGGCTTTAGGTGTATTTGTCATGTAAAAAACCTAAATTTTTATTGGTACCGAACGGTACGGTATACTATTATTAAGACTATAGCAGTAACACAACCGATGGCTGTGATCAAATGGTCCTGGCCAGCTACAGTCACCATGATTCTTTCAGAATCACATCGTACTACTTATGGAGAAAAAAGAAATGAACGTTGGAATAATTGGTTCAGGGATTGGTGGAGCATGCCTGGCACATGGCTTGCGCAAAAACGGAATAAAAGTGAAAGTCTATGAACGAGGTTCTGCTACATCATCCATACTTCCCGGTTATGGAATTTACGTCGATACATTCGGCCAGCAAGCAATGCAGGAATGCCTCCCAGAAACCAACTGGCTAACCTTTAAAAAGATTTCAAAGCCTGTTGGTGGACAGACAAGATTCTATGATGAACATCTACGTCTTCTTCTCTCAGCTCAGAGAGATATTCATCAGGAGGATGGACAGATCATTACCGAAGATCGGATGTCAATCAGCAGATCTGAACTTATAGAAGTACTAAACGAGGGGCTCTCAGATACCGTTCAATGGAACAAAACGTTCGAGCGTTATGAACACATGCAAAACGGTAAAGTCAGGCTTTTTTTCACTGATGGAAGTCACGAAGATGTTGATGTTCTTATTGGTGCAGATGGAAGCAATTCAAAAGTACGCAAGCAGTACCTCCCCGCGATAAAAAGGCTTGATATTGGTGTCACCCTCATCGTTGGCCGTGTACGCCTTACCCCGGCTCTTGCTGCCTCATTGCCGCAATATTTGCTAGATGGATCACCCAACAATATCGTGCCTAAAAGGCCTGGAGGGTTGTTTGTCTCCCTATGGCGTGCTCCGATCAATACTCAAGTAAAGGCCACATCGACAGAAATTGGTGATTTTGTCATGTGGGCCTATGCAACAGCAACGAATAGCTATCCGAATGCGATTACTGATTTTCCTGCTGAATCTCTGTGTAATCTGATCCGCTCCCATATTGCTTCATGGGATCCAAACCTGCATACCCTGATTAAGCAGAGTGATATGGAAAACATCTCTGTGATTCCGTTACGCAGTATGGAGCATCTCTTACCCTGGCGTTCCAGTGCTGTCACTCTACTTGGCGACGCTATTCACAACATGACGCCAATGGTAGGAATGGGAGCAAACATAGCGCTTCGAGACGCACTTTTACTCACACAGACGCTAACTCGCGTAGCATCTGGTCATGAAAACTTAATCAAGGCGATTTCAGATTATGAACAACAAATGCGGACATATGCTAATGAGGCCGTTGAGATTTCGTTACGTGCCGCGCTAAATGCAGCCGATCGCTCAATGATCAAGCGAATACTGTTTCGAACTGTACTTCGGGTTGCACAAACTTTACCGCCAATAAAGCGAGTGCTATTCCCGATAACAAAATCTGCGCAACACCAGGGAAAAATAAAATTAGGTACTACACATTCTCTTAGTAGTACGCAATAAAGAGGCTTTCACTTTACCTCCAGATAATTTAAATGAACGATTAGCAAAGAATTTGCGGTAATATTGCGTCGGCTCAAGAATAGAGTCTGGTTTTGGTAAACCGGTGAGAATTTCTTTTTGAAAAATAAAGACTTAATCAGGGAGATACGATTATTTTCTATCGAATCGACCGTAAGATTTTTGTCTAAAAAAATAATAAAAATCCATGCCCGGATTATTTGGCAGATTTTTGCCAAATTTACATAGCCTTAACTCTGTATTATCCGGGCTACAAAATATTAAGGGAATTATGTGTTTTTTAACCTATTAATTCTGTCATTTATAATATCTAGATAATTCATTAGCAATTAATAAAAACAATTAAAATCATACAATAAAATGTAAGTAAATTATTTTAACCAATAAAACAGAAACCCTTATTAGTTTCATTTCATTACATTTAATTCTCTGAGAGTCTGTACATAATTCACAGTATTTTTACACTTAAAATTCAATTATCATCCTTAGCCACAAACATCAATATTCAACAGCATTTAATTATTTAACCTAGAATATCATCATCTTAAAAATAACAAATATTCAATTAATAGAAGAAAATAATTAATTATAAATAGATTTGTTATCATTATTATATTCTCATCATCATTTCCAGAATTATTTATAACATCACACCTTTAAATACGTGGTTTGAATTCACAATACCCATTACTCTGTAAACATAAAACATTCATATTGTAACGACCATTCATAAACCCGGAAACTTCACAAATTTCTGTCACCATTCTTCCCGGTTCCATTGCGATCTTTTCTATTACCACCACCAAATTCACACTTTTGGCGATCATCCAACCGATAGTATCAGGAGTAAAACCCTGTGCAGTCTCATCTTCATAAATGTAATGCGCCAGTTTTTGTAGCCCCTCTTCAGATGAATTAGCATGCATGGTTGTTACCCCTCCAGGGTGGCCGGAATTCCAGCTCTTGAGCAAAGTATAAGCTTCACCGCCGCGAATCTCCCCCACTACAATACGATCTGGACGCAAACGCATCGTAGTCCGCAACAAACGACGCATATCCACATCCTTACTGGTGCGTAACAGCGCTCGGTTAGCATTGTTAAGCTGTAATTCCATCGTATCCTCAATCGCCACGATACGATCATGCGGGCATTGCAGGCTAATCTCGTGCAAAATAGTATTAGCCAGCGTCGTTTTCCCACTGCCGGTCCCCCCAACGATTAGAATATTCTTACGCATAACCACGGCTTCGCGAATTGCTTCAATGGGATGTTCAAAACTGCGTTTATAGCTCGCTATCCCGGATACCAACCGCATGGCGGTAAAGCCTATCGGTTTAATAATGCCGCTTTTGCGGTAATCAGACAGCGATAATACCACCGGAGAGTGTTTACGAATGGCAATAGTCGGAGCATTTGCCAACGGAGGCAAAACACCGGCAATACGAGCACTCCCCAACGGAAATTCCCCTTCAATGAGGCCCATATCAGTCCCAATATCCGATTTTTGCAGTGCTACCGAAATCAGTAAAATCCGCTCTGTCGCCTCTGCCGGAAAATCAGATTGTGCTTCACTCATGCCTTGGTTATACGATTCAATCCACAGTTTTCCATCAGGATTAATCATGATCTCCACCACGTCTTTGTCATCAAGCGCTCGGAGGATAATCGGTCCGCAAGCTTTTCTCAGCTCATTCAACACTTTATCACGACATACGCTGCCTGTTCCTTGAATTTCACTGATTCCAGCTTCAATGTTCTGCCTGATTTTCATCGTTAATCCCAACATTAAGTATTGCCTATTGGAACCGCTAAACAGATGGCATAGATAACGACTGTTCAATAGCGTTTTCAATGCCCGATACCGCCGTAACCACCAGCATCAACATGCCACCAATCATAAGAATTGAAGCCAACAGAAATCCACGCGTCACTATCTGAACCTTAACTATCGTTTCATCCAACCAGTGCCGTGCAAACTTCGCCATTGATTGATCAAAACCCTGCAATCGTGACAATAACCTCAAATAACTGATCGCCTCGTCATCCGGGAAACGGTAACCGGTATCGCGCAATGCCTCACCAAAACCAGCCCCCATTGAAATATGTTCGAGCGTAGCCGCGATTCGCACATACAACCAACGGGACCCCGCCTGTTCCAACAGCAACTCCAGCGCCGATTGCAACATCATCCCTGAACGGATTAGTAACGACACATTCAGTATGAACATACTGCCATGAATGGTTCTGTACAGTGACCACGGCGGAAACCGGTCAAGCACCGTTCGCAGTCGCCCCCCCAAAAAAGACAGTGATAACAACAATAGAATGATCAATATCATCAAAAATATCAGCGAATAAAATCCATAATCGTTGACAAATGTTCCCATCAAATAAAGGGTATAAGCCGCCCCATCCCATGTTTCCGGCTTAGAAACAGCGGCCAGTTTGGGCACCAAACTACCTGCCACAATATGCAGCAATACACATATCATCCCAATAAGTATAAGTGGATAAATAGATGTACCAATCACAGCATTGCGGATCTTGCTGCCCGCCTCGATCATGGCGATCGCATCCATAAAAGCGCTACGTATGTCACCGGAGCGCTCACCCGCAGCAATCACCGCGACTTCATTGGGACCAATCCATCGCTGTAAACTCTCCGCCAAAGTACTGCCCTGACTGACAGATTCATAGCAACTACTCAATACCAATGCACAACCATTGTTGGGTTTATGGCCTTCGTTGCTGGCAATATTATACATTTCACGTAATGCATCAATCAGCATGATACGATTTTCCAGCATCATGATCAGATGCCCGTAAAAACGAATACGCGCTTTCTTACCAAACTGGATCTTCGCTAATCGATAGTTCAGTCTTTCAACAAAATCGGTCATGGACATAGCGTTTCACTCTATTTGATGGATAGCAGGAATAATCGGCCCCATCACACGTTCTGCGGCACGGGGATCGATTATTCCGTCATTTATTTTGCGAATAAGTGCGTCGATCTTGCTTAATCCCGCCATCTCCGAGATCCAATATCGAGTCGCTTCGTGATGGTGGCCCATTCGATAAGCTTGCATTAAGCCAGGGGAAGTGCGTATCACTTCAGCGACTACTGTTCGGCCCAAGGTGCCGCACTGTTTGCAATGGTCACAACCTTCCCCCTGTAGATAAACCGACTCCGGCTGACAATAAAGATTTAGTCGTTTCAACAGACGCCCGGAGACTTCTTGCTCATGCCCTCGCAGGGGAACTTTACAATGAGGACATAACACCTGAATCAGCGCCTGGCTAACCAAACCAATCACCAGCCGCGAATCTATTAATAGCGACTCCATCACAGCCTCATCCTGCAAGCGGGGCAAGATCGCTAAAGCATCGTTTGCATGTATCGTGGTCCAAATAAGATGGCCGGTCATTGCTGCACGAAATGCCATCTTTGCAGTCACTGCGTCGCGTATCTCACCGACCATAATCACATCAGGATCGAGTCGCATTGCATCAGCAATTGCCATCGCCCATTCCTGTTCGACAATGATGCTATCACCTCGATCTCCGGTTATAGGGGATTGATTAGCGCCTTCAATTTCATATTCGGGTGGATCTTCAAGCGTGAGCAGATGGATGCCAGCTTGCTCAGCTATCATCTTCTGCATCACCACTTTCAAAGTAGTGCTCTTTCCGCTACCGGTCGCACCAGACAAAAGAACCACACCGGCCCGATGCTCCATAAGCTCTTCCAGTATCTGACACTGTTCCGGCAAATAGCCGAGATCGCTTAAGGTGCACACCGTACCGGGGCTGTCCGCATACAACAATCGCAGTACCATCAACATGCCACGATCAAGTGGACGAGTATTAATACGCGCCCCGGAAAGTCCGCATTCGGCCAGAAACTCATCTTTCATTCGCGCGCGCTGCGCCTGCATCGGTTTAAAAGTTGGCTCTGCCACGTCACACATACTTTGATAGATAGTCGCGCATAATCGTAACCCTTCTTCTGGCCGCAGTTGTCCTATAGACCGCAAATAACCATTAATACGGCAACGGATTTCACAATAATTACGGCGAGCAACGATATGCAAATCTGACGCACGTTCCTCAGTCGCTTCGCCGATTAAGTGAATGATATAACGCTGAACATCCGATTCAGTCCCTCCCAGTCCATGGCTCTCGCTCTTACTGAGACGGTACAACTCCAATATGCTCCCCATGCCACAAGTGACAATCTGATAGATAAGACCATGCCTTTTAACCGTCTCTTCATAGGCCAGCACATGGGGATCAAGCCGATGGGAGGCAGACACGGCAAGTACGCATTGCCCCTTCTGCTGAGGTAACTCAACAAGACATATCAAACTGCGGTTAGCTAACTCTATTTCAAGTGCGCCGCTCAAGGCAGATAAAACTTTTGCCCCCTGCCTGACCATACACAACAGATCGGAGCATGTTATTTCCATAAATATCTTCACCCATCAGTCATTAACGGCTTAACGGCAGCGGCGGCGCAACCATCAAGTCAAGGCCATCCAGCAACGATGCATCATTGGTAGCAGTAAGACCTACCTCATAAAATCGTCCCTGTTTGGAGAAAGTCACGACCCCGGTATCAATGCGGACCACTTTATAACCATTCGGCAACTGTTCACCTGCTTTCACATCCATGATACCGCCTGAACGAAGCCGGAGCGTAGCAGTCAGAACCCCATTGCGCCCGAAGATTGACTTAACCAAAGGCAGGCCATTATTAACGGCATCTCTTTTATTCACCATTCTGGAAATTTTATCGAATTCAGCCTGAGCATTTGCCCTTGCGGTTTCAGCTTTAAGTAACATCAAATCCGTCTGTAACTTTTCCAGTTGCGCAGCAACGCTGTCAGTCGTTGCCGCTGGCAATGCAGGCTTCTGTACAACATGGCGCTTCGCCTGAGCTGCCGGTAACTCAGTAGGTGATGTTTGCGCATATGTCGGGGAAAATACCGACACCACAAATAGACTGATTATAAGCTGGCTAATTTTTTGCATAGAAAACTCCACTCAGCTTCCACTCAGGAAAACCATCAGATAACACAATTCTGGCACTGGTCACTCTCAATCCGGGGAGCGGCTTACCTGAAAACAGTGCATCTGGCGCTAATTGAGAAGTCAGTGTCCAGTTATAAGTCTGCCAGTCAGGATTGGCCCACACGTGTGTTTCGCCTTCCGGCAAAGGGGGCGGAGGCGGCGGTAAAACGGAAGCTTCCTCAGTCAAAGTTGGAGGGGGCAAACCTAGCGCCTGAAAATAAGACATCAGCTCAACCAGCGCCTGATCCGACGACTGCAACACATCGTCATTGTTTTCCTGATCATGATCCTGAGACGGCTCAAACGGTATCAATACCTGTGCCTGCTCCCCACCATTGGAAATCACCGGGCCAGCCCGGAAAATATTAATAGCAGCAACCTGGAAGATATTGATCGGCATCCCATCATGACGTTGATAACTCACAGAAACCGCATTAGCATCCAGCATAATGACTTCAATCTGCCAACCCGCGAGCGATAAGGGAACCTTGGCTAAAGCTTTATTCCATGCAGAAAACTGCCATTCCATTGTTGGCTGTGCCAGCCACGGATGCGGCGGTGGAATTTCCACCACCTCATTGGATAAATCCGGTACCCTTATTTCTGTATTCTGCTTATAGATGTGCCACATCCACCAACCACCAGCTAATAAGAACGCAGTACCTGCGGTCATGGCAAAGACCTTAATCTGGTACTTCGACATTTCGCCGGTTAAACTCTCAAGCTGACCAACCGATTTTTTCAATGCGGACTGCGGTAACAGTTGCGCCAATGGTACCTCCAACCACGGCGATTCAAACTCCTTCGGCGCATAAATCGCATTCCACATCCCATTGGCGCCCTCGACCAACTGCACCGTATCACGCAATTTCGCTTCGATTTCTTCACGAGTGCCGATCAAATCACGTCCAGCCATTATCGCGCCCCGATGTACCGCTACCAATGCATAATGTCCATCAGGCAAATGAAACGCACCTATCCAGTTAGGTTTATCCACCGCTTTAGCCAGAACGGCCGCCAATGAATAACACCCCGGTACTCCTGCTTCCTTTGGTACATACCCGACCTGTATACTTCGTCCAACACGATGTCGGACAGCCAAGGTAAACCCTGCGGCAATCCCATTTTTACGTATGTGAGAACGTGTTAACACAGTGACAGGCGGTCGCCAGATAATGCCTGCGACCAAAGTCTTACCATATAGCTTGATTTGCATAGTGCGCTCCGCGCCTGTTTCAGTCTGGGTCATTTTTTAATCTACCACTATAGGAGTAATCATGACTACGATCACATTATGGTTTCTTTTGCCCTGACGGCTCCCACCCAAGAATTGATTATCCGGGCTACCCAAACCACTACGATCACTGTCATCTGACTGCTGCTCGAACCCTGATAGCACCAGAGTTTCACCTGAATGTAGTCTCACCTTCTGACTGAATGCGCGTAAATCTATTGTCGGCAACTGCACCTGACCGGTCTCTTTCTCGCCGAATTTCTCCAGCCTCTTTAAATCGCTCAAACTAATGTTGTACTGCAACAATATTTGCTTGTCGGCCATTGCATAAGGCAGCATCAACATATTAAAACCCGTCGTCACTGTCGCAGGCTCGATCCCTACTGAAATGCCAACTTGTGGCGTCGAGGTACTAGAAGTTGATGAAACATAACCGGTCTGCGTTGCAACCTGCATCGGTACCGCCTGCAAATTCAGTGTAGTCACAGAAGGTTGAGTCACTATAGAGACTTTGCCTTGGGTCGATAACGCCTTGATCAGTAAATTACTGTCACTAAATGGCCCCTTAAGAATATGAATATTAGTACTGATATCACGCCCCTCAGTAACACCACTGCCCGCACCACCCACGCCTATATGAGCGTCTTTATAGGCCAGTGACCAATCAACGCCATACTGATCAGCCCTATCGAACGTCAGGTTAAGGATCTTGACATTAAGCACCACCTGCGTTGTCAATAATTTGTTCTGCTGATCAATATAATCCTTAATTCTATCGAGTACCTCAGGTGAGTCAGTTACCACCAATGATGCCGTCGCCATAGACAAAGTTAACTTACCTTCACCAGGCGTTAGCATATTTGACACCGCTTTTTGGATCTCATCCATAACCGAACGGGTCAAAGAAGTCGCGAGAGTTTGGGAACTACCGCTGTTACCGTTACCGCTATCGCTTCCATTTAAGCCACCGCCGAACGTTGCATTGGTCGTCGCTGTCACGCTGGAAGATAATGCATCCGTACCCGGCAATGCATATATTTGAAACACTCGCGTCTCTGTTTTGAAAATATGCACTGCTCCATTGTGTACTTTCCAATGCAATCCTGACGACAAAATGGCCGAATCAAGCAAACCTGCCAAGGAGCCATGCCAATTCACGTTTATTTTCATCTCTTCTGGCTCACCGCCTTCAGATACTGACTGCGCGTTCGAATTGGCAACAACAACCTCCTGACCATTTTCTTTCACCTCCGATGCCAAATCCGATACCGAACTGGAAGACACTGCAAACCGTGCATCAGCACTGATCAACACCGGCACGCCACAGATACGCTTGATCTTTTCCGCAAACTGACTCAGCGTCATCGGCTCAGCTTCCTCCAGAGTCAACATGCAAGAAACAGTTTCACCCTCCTTCTTTGATGGAATCTCCTTGGTTGATACCCAATAACCATGCTCGTGAACATGCACCGCCGTCATGGCGGCAGTATTGCGTAACTCCTTAATAATACTGGTAGCATTTGCCATCTCAACATCTGCCTGCCGATCAACATTAGAGATTGCTGCACAACCTGCCAAGCCAGTCACTATATAGGGCAGCAATATCAATCTGGAAAACGTCAAAAACTGGATATGCATGTTATTACCCCTGAGCCTGTACATGAACAAGCCGCTGTTCCTGATAAATATCGACAACGAAAGGCCGATTCGCCATCGCGTAGGCTTCGAACAGCTCGCTTACCGCATGGATAAAGGTGCCATTAAAACGCAGACTAGCTCGGATAGGGAAATCATAGGAAGCATCCCATACCACCTGGTAGCCAGACCTACTAGCCCACTCTTGTGTAACATCACGCAGAGTTTGTCCCGGAGTTGCTGTCCATACCGCTGCCACAGGAACGGGTGTACGCATCGGTGTTGCATAAACGGCGACACTTGACATACAGACAAGTACCGTAAAAACATATGTGATTATTTTGTTCATCGATCTTTCCAAAAAGAAAAAAAGTAAGCCAAACAACCTATTAACAAAGCCCAGTGACCCGAAGAAATCCCGCTTGCGAAACAACAACTACAATATTTCCACCAGCGCTCCGTCAGATACAAACTTCCGAACATCATCCGGTAATTGTCTGGCAAGCAGACTCTCTACCCGTTTTCCTCTACCGTCGATAAGTCTGGAACCATACTTAAAACCAATCTGATCGGGTTCAGCACTCCATTTAAGCAATTCACCGAAAGTGCCATGCAATAACCCATTGTCGCCGGAGAGGCTATTTTTGCGGAAAATATAGACATGAGCCCCTGAAATAAATCCCCCCCAGAGACACTGACTGGCAGCGTTGTCACACCAGGCATCGGTATTCACCCACGTCATATGTAGAGTGGTCAATGCCTGCTGCATCTTGCGACTCTTGATCACGCCAACGGAATGATTATTAAGCAATTGCACACCGGCTGAAGCATAGCTACGAAACAGCGCGGCTACATCAGTCTTGGCGCGCACTGACTGCACACGCACTTCATACAACAACTCACCAAAAATCAGTTGCATGATAAATACGATGGCAATCCCAACAATCGCTAATGGCCACATTTATGTTCTCCTATTACTCTAGATTGGTTAATGCCAAATCATCAGATACACAAGATGTTGTTGCTCATCAGTTATGACTTCTCAAAATATGGGACCTGTTTTTAGAAGAATGGAACACGCTGGCAATATTATATTTGCGATGTGGCCCAGCAATGAATGTCACTATGCAAGTTCTCGTATTCTGTAGATTTACATTGGAACTTGCTTCTGGATCATCCACCAGCCCAGATCGTTGAAAAACAAGCGGCAAATCAGATTCCTGGCTGTTGCCATTTTTATCCGCTTCATACACCGCCAACACGCAACGCATACGATAGTTATTAGAAATCGGAGGTGTAGAGACGGTGACTAACACAGGGGCATTTGAATTGTTAAAAAAAGGCCGACTCCGACTGTTTGCTTTACCGCCACCGCTAACATAATAGGTGCCTGTCTTACTTGTTATCCCTGACGACATTCCCGATGCAAGCCAATAGCCACTGCTGATTACCGTTTGATTTGCCAATAACCGCCTGCTTCCACTCGCATCTCTCCATTCCAAATCTGACTTATCAACATTAATTCCCTGACACACCAGCAGTTCCCCCTGCTTGCTCATGGACAGGTTACCTAACGCAGGGCACTTGCCGCCGACAAGATTTCCAGTTTGAGTGTTTATCACTAAATTATTGCCAACAACGACGTTCTTATCTGCATGAATATCACCGGCAGCCAAAGTACCTTTACTACCGGGATTGGCATTACCATCAAGAATAAACAACGTGCCATGCTCTGGATTGACAACCACTTCACCGTCGCTATTTTGTTCAATATAGGAGGGTTTTCCCTGAGAGCGGGAAGAAAAGGCGATCTTATTCACACCATTAACCATGCCGGGGCCTTGCATCGACAGCATACCCACCTGCTCAAGACCATTACCGCCCATATTGATGCTGGTCTCCATCCTATTCCACTCTGGATGCCCGCCTATTTTTTGTCGATGAAGCAAGTCGCCCGCCAATGTCCCTGGGCCATAGATTGACGCATCCCGCATGAACGGAGCATAAAAAATACGGCCAATTTCCTTGGGTTGTTCATTGAAAAAACCAGCAAAAGATCCAGGCGTATTGACCTGACCATAACTATTCCAATAAGTGGCCGGATTACGATGATCCCGATTTCCGTAATCCAGATACAGGCCACCAACCCCAATCAATTGCGCAATCCTCATCGAATGTTTAGCAACATTTGGCTGTTTTCCATTAGCCACTACCGGAACGGTATAAATCAACGGATCAATACGTTTTTTGCCATTAGGCAGCATGACAACACGTAATACGCCATCATATTTCTGACCCAGCGGATTGACCGTATTCTGGTCAAGCCCCGGCGGTAAATAGGGGGTTACCTCTGCCCAATTAATTGGTGCTGGAGTGGGTCCACGACTTAGAGCGACGTAATTGTCATTAACATAATCCACCACCGCATCACCAAGATGTTGGATCTGCCCGGCGACTACCTGGTTCACCAGCATGTCACTCTGTCTGTTTAGATAAACCACACCAACCACCATCATTGATGCCAGTACTATCAGTGCAACAGTCACTTCCAGCAAAGTGAAACCTGCATCATGGCGGCTTATCATCAATCCAGATACAGACTCATCATCATGCATAAATAGTCCTTCTTAATAATAAGTAAGAAAATTTACTCCATCCGATAAACTATTTACCCCAAAAGCGATCCCGCCCAAGGGAACTACACTGCGGCTCACTCATGCCTGACTACCTATTGAAAAGCGCCATAATAAATCCAGCCACGGCCAGACCTGGGCCGAAAGGTATCTGTGGCGCCGCTCTCATTCTGCATAGTCGCCAAATCGTCAGATAACTTATTAGTGTGAAACTTGCTGCAAGCAAAATCATGAATGGGAGCGCTTCCACCCCCAACCAGGCGCCAAGCGCCGCCAGAAATTTAGCATCTCCCATTCCCAACGCATCACGCTGGACCCATCTCCGGGCAATCCACGCCACCAGCCTGAAAAACAGATATCCACAAACCGCACCACTGACGGCCAAAGGTAATGCCACAAATCCAGCAGAATGCAGATTGAACAGCAACCCTAGCCACAGCAACGAAAGCGTCAGTTGATCGGGCAGCAGCATATGTTCGAAATCAATGATCGCCAGTGCGATCAACATCGAACTCAGCACCAATAACCCTAACAACCCGTAACTCCAGCCCAACGCCAAAGCCAGTAAAGAAAAAAGTACCGCTACCGTGCCTTCAACCAGTGGATAGCGTATAGAAATCGTACCGTTACAGTACCGACAGAGCCCTTTCTGGTACAAATAGCTCAACAGGGGAATGTTATCGCGGGCCGCCAACACATGACGGCAACGTGGACAATGGGAACGGGGAAAATAGAGATTAAAGTCGGCAGCCTCATTATTGATCTCAGAGAAAATCATCATCGGCAGGCGATAGATCACCACATTAAGAAAACTTCCGACACACAACCCTAGCAACCCAGCCGCCAAGACCAGACATCCGGTAGAAGATTGCAACCACCCTATCATCATGATGATCTCCCGGCAGATTCAGCACACAACAAACCGCATTGGATAAGGGAAACAACAACAAAACCAAAGCCAGCGAAACCAGCTACTTCCCTCGCCAAAAAATGCAGCTTGAGAAGCCTTCACCAAGCCTGCCAAGCCACATATCACATCAAAACAATCAATGCCCTAACTGGCAGAAACAAGCGTCACGGTATTTGCATCATTGGCATTACATGCTGATTCAATTTGCGCCAAAGTCGAATCTGGTTTAATTTCCATGCCAGATTGCTGTCCTTTCCCACTTCCACCACCCACGGTCATTTTCGACCAACCCGCAACCCGCAATTTCAGCGAAAGTTGCTGGCAAGCCTCATCAGGAACATTTTGATACTCAATCTTAAAGGTCTGAGCGGTGGCATCGCCCGGAGAAATGATTACCTTGCCATTCCAACTATTAAAAATAATCCCGCTCTTACCATCCTGAGTCATATTGGCGGGAACGACTTTGTAATTAATGGCAATCTTGTTATCCAAACTGTCATAGCCTTTGGCGCCATTTTTAATTGACTTCAAATTTGCGGCCATCTGAGTAATATTCGACGATTCGGTTGAAATTTCCGAAGCCCGAAACAACTTACCAATCCCGGCTGCGGCTGCGGCCAATATCACAATGCCAACAATCATCACAACCAATGCTTCAATTAGCGTAAAACCCGATTGACACCTGGCGCTACGCAGTACATTGACTTTCTTGTTCATGCTAATCACTCCAAAATCAAAATAAGAGACGCATTACCACTCACATACTCACCAAATGAAATAAAATATTAACGCAATAATAACATACATAAAAATATTTAAAACATTTTAGTGTTTCGTGTTGAAATTAATTCTATGAGTTACAATTTTAAAAATAAAATTGTTTAAAACGTTCAAAAATCACACAAACGATCGTCAAAAACTATCAAATATTTTAATTTCAATCGTGAATATCGATTAAAATTGATAATATAGCCTATTAAAAAATCAATGAATTTTATTCTGTCAATTAGCTGCAAGTAACAATAAATAAATATTTTTTATATATTAAATTAATTTGTTGTTAAGACTTACTGTTGTACCGAGCCTGTCACAGATCACATTTTTGTAAAAATGGGGTATGCAAAACTGTCTTTTGCTAAGGAAAAATACCTTTCATTGACTCAGGCTTTTTAAACATGGACAGCGAATTTTTGCTAACTATCTATTGAGAAAGAAATAGGGAATTAAATACTCAATTAAAGCAAAATAATACCAACCTCATCTTTTAAATAACAGAACGAAATACACATAATGATCATAAGTTGATCAGATAAAAATATATAATTAGGTCGTTAATCCAGATAAATAGAAAATAACTCTATTAATTACCCTTCATGAATTACAAGAACAATATAAATATGTAGATATGTAACATCATTAATAAATTCATCTTGCGCTTCCTATTAATTAATGATACTCATAAAATAAAAATTATATGTATACCTTATCACCTATAATTTCACTATTTAACTACAAGTGATTTAAATAAATCACTAAACAAATATTTATCATGGATAATAACCTTTTAATTTCAGGTTGTTGCGGTAGCTATACCCATAATTCATGACTAATAAAAACAAAGTAAAAACACTTTATTAATATTTTAAATGTAAATAATAAACAAAGGAAAAAATCATGGCTATAACTCCAGAACAAATTGCTGTTGACTATCCCATTCCTGTTTATCGATTTGTTGTGTCGATTGGTGATGAGCAAATCCCTTTTACCAGCGTTTCAGGACTCGATATTTCCCATGATGTAATAGAGTATAAAGATGGCATCGGTAATTACTATAAAATGCCAGGCCAACGTCAGTCGATTAATATTACTTTACGCAAAGGTATATTCTCTGGCGATACCAAACTTTTTGACTGGATTAATTCTATTCAGCTTAATCAGGTTGAAAAGAAAGATATCGCTATTAGCTTAACCAATGACGCAGGTACTGAAATTTTAATGTCCTGGAACGTGGCAAATGCCTTTCCAACCTCATTAACCTCCCCTGCTTTCGATGCCGCCAGTAATGAAATTGCAATTCAGGAAATCACTCTGACAGCCGATCGAGTGACAATTCAAGCGGCCTAATCAGGCTGCCAATACGCCGACAAATGATCATTACAATGTATGAGTTCCGCTGAACTCATCATTCTGAAATTCATACAGAATATCGCATAATAATTGGAGGCAATATGCCAACGATACCAACCTATCCCGGTGTTTATATTGAAGAAGACGCCTCACTCGCACTCTCGGTTAGCTCAGGATCAACAGCAGTGCCTGTCTTTGCCGTTGCGAATGACAATGCATTTTTACCCACAGATACCCCTGCCCGTATTAATAGCTGGTTGGATTATTTGACACTAAAAGGTGAGCAATTTGATCCTAAAAATATCGTTGACGTTTCACTACGCGCCTATTTTATTAACGGCGGGGGATATGGCTATCTCATCAGAACTCAAGATTTAGAAAAACAGCTCCCAATACTTGACGATGTGACATTACTGGTTGCCGCCGGAGAAACCATCAACAATGCCGTCAGCACACTTTGCCAACCGGGCAAAGCCCTATTTGCCATTTTTGATGGCCCAACGGCCGCGTTAAAATCAGATGGCACATCCCGAGATAACTATGATCAAAACCCGTTTGCTGCCGTTTATTATCCCTGGCTAACAGCAGATTGGGCAACCGATACTCTCATTCCCCCAAGCGCTGCCATTGCCGGCATCTATTGCTCGGTTGACCGCTCCCGTGGCGTTTGGAAAGCACCTGCAAATGTCGTGTTACAAGGTGGGATGAAACCGATATTTAAAGTTACCGATGATTTGCAAGGCATCTATAACACCGGCAAAGCGATTAATATCATCCGCGAATTTCCGAATACTGGCGCCACAGTCTGGGGCGCCCGCACACTTGATGGCAGTGATCACTGGCGCTATATCCCCGTTCGTCGCCTGTTTAACAGCGCAGAACGAGACATTAAAAATGCCATGAGTTTCGCGGTGTTTGAACCTAACAGCCAACCCACTTGGAAAGCCGTTTATCGGGCTATCGATAATTATCTCTATGCCCTCTGGCAACAAGGCGGACTGATGGGCAACAAAGCCGAGCAGGCTTATTTTGTCCAAATCGGTAAAGGCATCACCATGACCGATGACGATATCAAACAAGGCAAAATGATTGTCAAAGTGGGTCTGGCGGCGGTTCGTCCAGCCGAGTTCATTATCTTGCAGTTCACGCAGGATATCGCACAATAATTGGAGGCAGAATGCCAACAACACCAACCTATCCCGGCGTCTATATTGAAGAAGATGCATCACTGGCGCTTTCTGTTAGCCAGGGAAATACGGCAATCCCGGCTTTTATTGGCCGTTTCTCACCGAAAAAAACCAGCACAACGCCACAAGCGACACGCGTTAGTAACTGGTTGGATTTCACTCAATTATTTAATGTGGGTTGTATTACCTCAATAACAATCAAATCAACTGCGTCTACGCCATCGTCTCCTAAAAAAGTGGACAGCAATACAGAAATTGCCGCCATAACCGATATCGCTCCTGATGCAGACGATACCGGCACAGATTACACTTACGAGGTGACTGTCGGTACTTACACAACGAGCAGTGATGCTTTAAAACTTTATTTTCAGAATGGCGGCGGACCTTGTTATATCCTGCCAATTACCGATACCCAAGATACGACTTTGGCATTAATCTCTGAGTTAATTAGGCAAGCTTTAGAAATCACTTTAATCGTCTGCCCTGAACAAGATTCTGATTACCAGAGCAAAATATATAACAGTCTGACACCTTCATTATTGAATGAGGGCTATTTCCTTATCGCTGACAATCAGGATAAAACATCCACCATCAGCGCTAACGTGCCTTCACAAACCGCAACCTATTATCCCGCAGTAAAAGTCTCACAACTTATTCAAGCAGAAGAGAGTGTAATAACCGTTTCAGGTTATGAAGATGCAACAACAAAACCAGATGCAGTCAAAAATCTGACACAACTCAAAGAGAAGAACAAAAATGTCCACCAGCAAGTCGTTGATGCAATAAATAACACCATAACATCTCATGACAACATCATTCCTGCCAGCGCAGTTATAGCAGGCGTATATTGCGCCACTGATGCCAACCGTGGCGTCTGGAAAGCACCAGCGAATGTTGTACTTAACGGGATTAGTGATGTGGCCGAACGGCTTACTGACGATCAACAAGGGGAGATGAATTCGAAAGGCATCAACGCTATTCGCTATTTCAGCCACCAAGGTTTTGTCGTCTGGGGCGCACGTACTCTGCAAAACGATGACAACTGGCGCTACATTCCAGTTCGGCGTTTATTTAATGCGGCAGAACGGGACATCAAGCAAGCAATGCGATTTGCCATCTTTGAACCCAATAGCCAACCCACTTGGGAACGAGTCCGGTCAGCCATTGACAACTATCTCCATCAACTTTGGCAGCAAGGAGCGTTAGCGGGGAACAAACCACAAGAAGCCTATTTTGTCCAGATTGGTGAAAATATCACTATGTCCGATGCGGATATTAAACAAGGGAAAATGATCGTCAAAATTGGTATAGCGGCGGTACGCCCGGCTGAATTTATTATCCTCCAGTTTAGCCAAAATGTAGCCCAGTAACCGTACCGAGACGCGGCTTAACACCGCGTCTATTCAGCCATTTGAGGAGACGATAATGCTAATGGAGATAAAACAGCCAAGCGTTACGATAACGGAAAACCTAATATCCCAAAAACCGGAGAATGCATTTATCGGCGTACCGGTCTTTATTGGTTATACCCGACCGGTTACAAACGAAAATACTAACGATAACATCACAATCAAACTAAACAGCCTGGCCGATTTTCCCCTGATCTGGGATAAGTCAGGGTTAATGTACTATTCCGTGCGCCACTTTTTTGAAAATGGCGGTCAGCAAGCTTATGTGCTGTCAGTAGGTTCTAACGAACCCTTAGAAAATTTTTCTTCCTTGATCAAAGCACTACAACAGGATTGGGTAAAACAAGCGATCTCCACAGAGAGTGAAATCACACTAATTGTTATTCCTGACATTGCCCACTTTAATCAGAGAGGCGATCCCAGTGCCAACATAGATCTTTGGTTACAGTTCTGGCAATCAGCGCTTGACCTTTGTCAAAGCCGACGCGGCATTATGGGATTACTGGATGCGCCAGATAACCCGGCACTGGCCGCCAAATGTTTAGCGCAGTTTTCTTCCAATGATCGACAATGGGGCGCCATATATTGGCCGGGGATTAACAGTGCCTATCAAGAAAACGGCCAACCTATTGTGCTTTCACCGACTGCGGCAGTGGCTGCCGTCATTCAGCGTAACGATAACCAAATGGCCGTCTGGCATGCACCCGCGAACGTCGCATTAGCTAAAGTGGTAAGCCCGGTACGCTCTTATATTGAAGCCGATGCGCTCTTTAATCGGGATGGCGCCTCGTTAAATCTGGTTCGCAGCTTCCCCGGCAAAGGCATTAAAATTTGGGGCTGTCGCACGCTGGAAAACATCCCCGGTTCTCCCTGGCGCTATATTCAGATCCGCCGTTTGGTTTCCTATATCGAAGCCCATATGACCCAATTGGGCCGAGCCTTTGTCTTTGAGCCGAATAACGCCATTACCTGGATGAAATTTAAAGGTCAGGCCCACAACTGGCTACGTCAGTTATGGCTAAAAGGTGGGCTACGAGGCACCCAAGAAGATCAAGCATTTGAAATATTACTGGGCGTTGACGAATCAATGAGTGAAGCGGATCTGCGGGCCGGGAAAATGATCATCAAGATCAGACTGGCCGTTTTAATTCCGGCGGAATTCATTGAGCTGAATCTGACATTTGATACCCGTACCGGTACCATACCTAGTTAAGCAGGGGCAAAACATGCATAACCTCTATACCCCGTCAGTATCACACCGTTTTATCGCCAGTTTTCTTTTTAACAATATCCCTAGCCCACTGGATATTGCCTTTCAGCGAATATCGGGCCTGAGCCGTGAACTGCAAACCACCCAATACAGTCAAGGTGGAGAAAACGCCAGAAACATCTGGCTGGCCGAGAAAATCCAGCATGGCAGTCTGCTTCTGGAACGCGGTGTTATGACAATCACACCGCTGACTTTGGTATTTGATCGCGTCCTGCGTGGTGAAAAAGCGGTCTATGCCGATGTTGTCATCATGTTACTGAATGAAAATGCGTTACCGGTGGCAAGCTGGACACTAAGTAATGCATTGCCGGTTAGCTGGTCTACGAGTGACTTTGATGCCAATAGCAATGCCGTTTTGGTGAACTCACTGGAATTACGTTATCAGGATATGCGCTGGTTAGGAGTGAAAATATGACCGTAGAAATTAAGGAACTGATTATTCAAGTCAAAGTCACCGATTCAGTGAACGATCTCGTCCCTCCACGGACGTTAGCTCAAGAAACGCTGGATAATGCCCGCCTGATTGAAATAGTGAAACAGGAAGTATTAGACGCATTGCGTGAAGCCGGAGGTCACTATGAGCTTAATTGAACGTAGCCTATCCAGACTCACACTCACCGCCTTCAAAGACCGGGAAGGTAAAGTCTCGGTAGGCAGTTTACAAGCCATGTATAACCCCGACGCCATCCAACTCGATTATCAGACTCGCTATCAACAAGATGAAAGCGTTAACAGTGCCAGTCAAAGCAGCCGCTATGTATTATCGCAACCTGCCGGCCTGTCATTGGCCCTGTTATTTGACGCCACAATGCCCGGCAATAACACGCCGGTAGAAACCCAACTAGCGACCCTGAAATCTTTGTGCGCAGTCGATGCCAGCACTCACGTCCCCCACTTCCTTAAAATCAAATGGGGCAAAATGCGCTGGGAAAACAAAGGCTATTTTGCCTGCCGAGCCAGCGGCCTTGCGATTAATTACACCCTATTCGATCGTGATGCGACTCCATTGCGGGCTAGCGCCACCTTATCCTTAGTCGCAGACGAAAGCTTGGTTATTCAAGCCACCGAGCACCAATTAAAATCACCGCCCGTTACCGCAGTCAGCGTAACCGATATGATCTCCCTGCCCTTGATTGCCTTAGGTGCTGGCGCCTCTCTGGCTGGCGGCATTGATTATCTCTCCCTCGCCTGGCAAAACGACCTGGATAATCTTGATGACTTCACTCCCGGTCAAACACTGCAAGCGCAGGGGGATGAATGAAGATACCCGCAATAACCATTAAAATAGATGGAAAAACACTCAACCAATTCTCTGTCATCACGCTTACTGTCAACCATCACATCAATGGTATCCCTTCGGCCAACATCACTCTAAACATAGCTGGTGATGCCAGCCAAATTTTTGATGCCAGGGCACAGGCTGAGCTGGCAAACTGCCGTCCAAATCATGAACTTATCGTGCAGTTCGAAAAAACGGTATTGTTTAAAGGGATCATTGTTCGGCAAACGCTGAGGCTAAAAGGTCAAGACAGCCTAATTACCCTGACGGCCAAGCATGCGCTACAAAAACTCACTCATGGCCTCCATTCGCAACTATTCAGCCAACAAAGTGATGAGGCGATTATCAGAAAGTTATTCAGCCAAATAGGTATAACCGCAACGATAAAACAAGCACCTCAACTTAAAACAGTGCATGAACAAATGGTGCAGTTCCGTTGCAATGACTGGGCCTTTTTAAAAAATCGGCTGCTGGCCACGAATACCTGGCTGCTGCCTGGTAATGAGACGATCACACTGATTACGCCGAAAGCGCTTAATCAATCAACCGTGCATACTGTTCGTCAGCGGGCCAACGATCAGGACATTGTGCTGTTTGAAGCGAATCTACAATGGGACAACCAATATAGCCCTAAAACGGTGAGCGTACACTCTTGGGACATTACCCAACAAAAACTATCTCAGGCAATTCAAGCAAAAAACAGCGGCCTTGGCGGTGGTCAACTTGCCATAGATGGCCTGTCAGATCTGACCAATCAAGACTGGCAATGGACTTTCAGCTACCCGCTGGATAATGAACAAGCCAGACATCTTGCTCAAGGCATCATGGATAACCGGCGAAGTCATAACATATCCGGCAATGTTGAAGTCGAAGGCAATGATCGTTATCAGCCGGGGGATATTCTGGCATTAAGCGGCTTTGGGCAAGGGATGGATGGTCAAGCCATTATCACTGGCGTGAGCCAAACGATTTCTCAGCGACAAGGCTGGCGTACCCGGTTAATACTCGGCTTATTGCCGGAAACGGAACAGGCTGTACCGCCAGTAAAAGAGCTACACATCGGCATTGTGGAAAAATACCAACAAGACCGCCAATCATCGGACCGTATTCCCGTCAGGATACCGGCCCTAAACTTAACTAATGGGGTACTTTTCGCCCGTTTAGGTAAACCTTACGCCAGTCATGAAAGCGGATTTTGCTTCTACCCGGAACCGGGGGATGAGGTGATTATCGGTTTCTTTGAATGCGATCCGCGCTTCCCGGTGATATTAGGCGCGATGCACAACCCTAAAAATAAATCCCCGCTAGAGCCGAGTGAAAAAAATCCGATAAAAACCTTAGTGATTAAACAAGGAAATAATCAGCAAGCATTAGCCTTCGATAATCAAAATAAAACCCTCGCATTGAATAGCGGAAAAAATACCGTATCTCTGCAACAGGATAAAGATATCACGCTTAATTCAACTAAGAATCTCATTACTCATGCGCAAGAAATTAAAATAGAGGCTGAAAAATCCCTCTCTGCCGCTGGAAAATCCGGAGTTGATATTAAAGGGGCTAAAATTAACCTAACACAATAACAAGGCAATAAGATGACAAATAAAATATTGACCGATATTTATGGTCGCGGCTGGGCATTTCCACCACAGTTTTTTATCAATGATAACCCGCCTGAAATACAATCTGGCGTCATCATGGCTGAGGGAGCAGAAAATGTCCGCCAAAGTGTGAATATTCTTTTTCTCACTGAACCCGGCGAACGGATTATGCGTGAAGACTATGGCTGTGGTCTGAATGATTATCTGTTTGCCAATATCAGTGATGAATTGATGGCAGAAATTCAAACCCGTATTGAAGAACGGGTATTACGCTATGAACCGCGCGCGGAAATTACCGAGATTCAAGTGAACCAGAGAACAAACTTGCCCAACACTCTACATGTTCAGGTTACCTATGCGTTGAGAGGCAGCGACATCAGCCAACAGATTGAAGGCGTCCTTGAGGTTAATGAGGGTCTGGTACGGGTGAGCTTATGAGTAAACAACTGGTAGTTGATGGCGACAACCTGCTATTCGAACCGTTGTTTGGCAACCGGCAAGTCACAATTCTGGGGCCTGCAACCATTCGAGGCAGCGGACACGCCAAAATCCAAGGCAAAAAAATCGTTATTGTGGGTGACGAAAAAACAGTACAGCTTCAAGCGCAATATATTACCCCTAGCCATCCGGTACCCGGCATGGGCATAGTCACCATTGCTCAATTAGATACCAACCAGCAGGTAAACTTTTGCCGCACTCCCGCCACAGTGATTATTGTCGGGCAACAATTTACTGCCCGTTTCACCCCGACGCAACCGGCAAATAATCCATCGAGTGGCCCCGATGTGACAACGCCGAGTATGGGAAAAGGCCGTTTTATTGCCAGTCAATATACTGTCAGTGCCGGATAAATAACCGCTTCAACTTTATTTTTAAATAACAACGATCTCCTGAAAAACTATCAGGAATATATTCAAATAACAGGTGGTAATAAATATGGGACAGGCCGAGTTAGACAATAAACTCTCTGCTATTGTGCCAGATACTGAATTTAAACTTGATGAAAGAAGTACGCTGGATATTTTAAACTGGCTTAAAGAATACACCGCAATCATCCCTTTCGATCAAGAGAAAAAACAGTTCTGGGATAGTTTTTACTTTATTCAAGAAAATAGTCCTCAGCAACTAGCTGATATTTACCAACACGCTAACAAAGCGGATGGACTTTTACCAGCACATCAAGTTTTTGTACTGGCTTTTTTAAAACTATTAGAAACAACCAACCGATTATTGAATACCTTCCCGGCCCGTCATCGTGATCTTTACTATCGGCAATTATTGGGCCTAAAACCCAGAAGTGCGCAAGCGGATAGTGTTGCCATCGGCATTACCCTGAACACGAATAACGCGGAATTTCTGGTACCACAAGGCACCCTGTTTGATGCCGGACAGGATAGCGCCGGAAACCCGTTACAATATGCGTCAGACATGGATTTATTGGCGAATCAAGGGGAGCTAACCGACTTACGTTGGTATCGAAAAAACGGTGACAACGGCTGGCAATCGGCAATACCTTTTAACCTTTCGGATAACATTGCATTACCTGAAAATGGCATTCAACTTTTTAGCCCAACAGCCAATGATGTGCCAGTGCTATCCGGTTATCTGATCACCTCATCTTTACTTGCTATGTCCGCTGGAGAACGTCATATCACATTGACGCTGGAAAACGATTGGGAAGGTCAAGCTGAATACCTCACCGCTAAAATCAGTGCAGAAGATCACTGGTTATCGTTGTCGGTAAAACTTATCGACAAAAAGAATATTGAGCTTAAATTATCATCCACTGACGATCCTATCAGCCCGCCAGATAACCTTGATGGCATGACATTCGACTCACCGGTATTAACATTAGGCACTACTCAGAAGCCCATGTTGCCCAAAATTACCGGCATTGAGATCAATATTAACGGCAACCGTAATGTGCACTATGACTCTGACAGTGGTATTGAACAAACGGATACCACCAGCTTCCCCTTTGGTCAATCGCCATTGCTAGGCTCCGGTTTTAATCTGATCGCTCCAGAATGGTATGGTTCCGAAAATGCAACGCTTTCCCTGACTCCTCAATGGATTGGCTTGCCCACAATGAGTTTTAAAGCATGGTATAAAGGGTACACTCCTGAACCTGATAATAGCGCGTTTAAAGTCCAAGGCTATTTAGTTACACCTCAAACGAGAGAAAAACTTAATGAGGCTCAACCATTATTTAGTGGAGATAAAGAACCGCAAGGGCAAAGCCTGAAATTTACCTTACCGAAAATGGAGTACCCTCTCGCAGACAGCCCATCCCCCAATGACTGGCCTGCGTCAGTACGCATAGAATTGGCGGGACAAGATTTTATGCATGCCCAATATTGGCAAAATCCTACCGGCAAAAACGTCCCCTATACTCCACAAATCAGTGCCTTGCAGATTCAATTCTGTGCCAAAATTAAACCCGAGCAATTCACCATCTATCCTCTGACTCCTTTTGGTTGGGGGAATGCAAACACAGAAACGCCAACACTCATTCACGAAGCATTCTACTTAGGCTTTACGGGTGTATTGCCGGGGCAAACTTTATCTCTCTATTGGCAATTAGTCGGTTTTAAGGCGCTCAATTTATCCTGGTTTTACCTCAACACTAGCAATAACTGGAGCAAATTGGATAAATTAGTTGATGATAAAACTCATCACCTATTTGACCGGGGTATCTGGCGCACCTTATTGCCACAAGATGCTTCAAATCAGGCCGCCCTGATGCCGACGGGACGATACTGGCTAAAAGCAGTGATAACTGATCAGACTGATTCTCAGGATTACCCACGTATTAAGGGCCTGCTATATAACACCACCACTGCCACCTTAATCAAGACAGAAACCATTGAACAAGATCACTTTATCAACGGATTAACCGCCAACAGCATTAAACAACCGGTCAACGCATCTGTTGCAATCAGTAGCGTCACACAACCCTGGGCCTCCTGGAACGGTCGTCCACAAGAAACCGAACAATCCTTCCTGACACGCATCCCTGCCCGCTTGTCCCACCGTAACCGGGTACTTAGCTGGGGAAATATTGCCACCTTACTGAAAGATCATTTTGTCAGCTTATTTGATGTCCAATACCCCTCCGTCAATGAATTAACCCAAATTCCGGCACCGGAAATACAACGACTGATTGTGATCCCTGACAGCCGTTATAAAGATAACGGTGATGCATTACGGCCAACGCTAAACCCGGCTCGATTGACAGAGATGGTCGATTGGTTAGCTCGACTCAGCAGCCCTTGGACAACCATTGAAATTAGCAATCCCACCTACATTGATGTCCAGATCCACTATCAACTGGTGTTTGCCCCGGGCGTTAACCCTGACTACGGTCATCATCAGCTACAACAAGAACTAAGCCGAAAATACATGCCGTGGGGAGAAAATACCGCTATTGGCGTCACAACCGGCAATCGCATTGACTACTACCCCTTGTTAGCCACCATCCAACAATCCCCTCTGGTAGAACGCGTCACTGACTTAAGCATGACAGTAGCCAACCGCTTCACCAATGCCGTGGGTGCCAGTACCGTGGGTGAAAATGCCGTGGGTAAAAGTATCGAGGCTGCCGATAACGAGGTGCTGATTCTAGTCTGGCCTGATGACACTTCCCCAAACCAAGGAGTTGATCATGAATAATCAGGATGCGCTATTCCCCATTGTGAAAGACGACATTACCTTTGACACCTTACTCTCGCAGGCCAAAGCGGTTATTGAGCAGCAAGCGGGCCAATGTTGGAGCAATACCAGCGAAAGTGATCCCGGAATCACCTTACTAGAAGCGTGCTGCTATGGTGCTTCCGATCTGGCCTATCGTCATTCACTGCCACTCAGGGATCTGCTTACCCCGAAAAAAGAGGAACAGCCTCCCAGTGACGGTATTTTCCCGCAAGAGTTTGGACCACAGCAAATGCTGACCTGTGGACCGATTACCGCGGAGGATTATCGCCGGGCTTTGCTGGACCTGCATAGTAGCGACGCCGTTAGTGAAAAAAGCACAAGTTATTTTTTCTTTAACGATGTACAGCTTATTCGCGAACCTGAAAATCAACGTTATGAATACTGGTATAACAAAGAAAAACGTGAATACAGTTTTACTTCAACCCCGAATAGCGAACGGTTAACGTTAAGAGGAAATTATTGGCTCTATTTACTCCCCAGTCGGGAAACTGAAAATAACAAAGCTGCCGCTCAGAAAAGTTTGCAGACTTTCCTGAAAAATAATCGTAACTTGGGGGAATCCGTCAGCCATATTATCTGGCTACAACCCACCGATTTTCCTCTACAAATTGACATTGAACTTGATGATGATGTCAACGATATCGCTGGCATATTTGCTCAAGTTTATATGACAGCGGAAAATATGGTGCAGGCAAAGCCCGAACGTTATACCACGCAGACCATAAAAGATCAGGGTTACAGTAACGAAGAGATATTTGCCGGCCCCTATTTACATCACGGCTGGATACCGACATTACCGCAAGCCAAAGATTACACCAGCGCTACCGTATTAAATTTAAGCCATTTGGTTAACCAATTACTGACGATTAAAGGAGTACAAAACGTCACCCAATTAGCCCTCACTCAGCACGATGAAATAATTTCTCCGTTACCGAACGATAATTGGTCCTGGGAAATCGCCCAGGGATATTACCCCAGATTATGGGGCAGCGATCCACTGGCATTAATTACCTCATCAGACAGCCCACTCACCATTACCGCCAAAGGTGGAATTAATATTATCGTTTCCAAACAACAAATAGAGGAAAAAATCGTTGCCGATCCGCTAATTAATACACAGCCGGAATTATTAAATTGGGGAAAACATCGAAAAGTCCTGGATTACTATCCGGTAAGCAATAAATTACCCGCTTGCTATGGGTTACAGACCTATGCCAATAGCCAACAACAAGTACAATTACACCAATTTATGCTGCCGTTCGAACAGATGCTGGCTAATGGCTGCGCCGAACTCAACTTGTTGCCAAAACTATTGACGTTTAAACAACGGGGAAATAACGTTTACGGTGTTCAATGGCCTTTCAAAGCTGATACGGTCAGTCAGCAAGTCCATCAAAACATAGAATCTGATTTGATAGCAAAACTCAACAATGATTCACAAATCTCTCATGAAAGTGTTATTCAAACCAAAAACTATGCAAAAGAGCTGACAATTGTAGATTATCTGTTGGGTTATTTTGGTACTCAGCGCGCAGCCCGGCCACTTACACTAGATTTACTGGATTTCTTATCTACTCAACGGGGATACCTAGCTCAACAACCTGAACTGGCCTATCAACGTAACAATATTCGTATCGATAAGGTGTCAGCACTCCAGAAACGTATCGCTGCCCGGCTAGGTCTGGGCGGAGAGTGTTTTAGTGAAACACCTAATCTGGCTAACTTGCCTTTCTATCTGATTGAACATCGCCAACTCTTACCGGTAAAACCTGATAAAGCATTTGATACCGAGCAAAAACCTGATTCGCTAACGATTGAAGGCGATCAGTTAAAAATTACCCAGCAAGGTACAGCAGGCCGGTTACTGCAAGGACAGGTAATAAATCTCATTGTCTATGAAGGTGATAACAAACTGGTATTGCGTGGTCAAATGATTACAGATGTCACAGAAGATACCTTCTCTCTTAATATCAGTAACAGCAGCGAACTGGAGCGCAATCTGAGCAGAGTACAACAGGCATTTGAACAAGATAAACTGCGCTGGCTAAACAGTCCGGTATGGCTGGAAGATATGGATTAT
This sequence comes from Photorhabdus sp. RM71S, assembly GCF_042879355.1. Classification (NCBI taxonomy): domain Bacteria; kingdom Pseudomonadati; phylum Pseudomonadota; class Gammaproteobacteria; order Enterobacterales; family Morganellaceae; genus Photorhabdus; species Photorhabdus sp. RM71S. The sequence continues at coordinate 70,435 of NZ_JBHFKV010000022.1, forward strand.
CAACTGGTTTATACCGATCAAACCTATCAAAGTGATATTGAAGATGAACGCTGGATCACTTCCAGCACTCAAAGCCCCTTTCCAGCGATGATCGAAGAAGAAGATGAAATTACACTGAAATATGTCATTACCCCATCCAAACCAACCCAAGAAGCTAATTATGAACTCAAGGCAACAATAGTTAAATTTGATCGCATTCAAGGAAAGATACTCATTAAACGCAGTAAAGACTCATCAGGTAATTTTCCACCAGAAGCAGAAGCATGGCGCTATCGTTGGTATTTCTCCAGCGAAAAATATGCTTTAGCCGATCGCTTTTCATTCGTGGTCAGTGTAGTGATTAATCGCCAACTCATTGAGAATGAAGGTGTTGATCCTTATAAATTGGAATCTTGGGTGAAAACCGAAATTTTAGCTGAGTTTCCCGCCCATCTTTCCATGATTATTCACTGGCTGTCACTGGAACATTTTAATAACTTTGCCAGTACCTATAAACGTTGGCAAAATAATGGCGCTCCTTTAGGAGACGAGGCATATAACATTTTAGAAACCTTAACCTTGGGAAGAGTACCTTCCGCGGTAACAGGTATTGGTAGTATGCGAATCGCTACCGCACAGCAGCGTATTAAGGTAATTGGTGAATCTGGAACTGAATGGAATACAGAAGTCATTATCAGCAATCAATTATTATATGTACCCTATTCTAGTAAAAATATTTAAATACTGACATTTTAAAATTTTCAGATTTAACCTGCGAACGAGAAATCAAGAAAAATAGAATTATTTGATATTATATACAAGGTGATAAAATGGCAAATAAAGATAACCCATCTAATTCAGAAAACAATTTAGAAAATGCTAATATTAAATCAACCGGTCCTTCAACAAATGATCTAAAAAGCCGTTTTAAAGAAGGCAGTATTCCCCTACAAACCGATTATTCTGACCTGATTGATATTGCTGACATTGGCCGCAAAGCAACCGGGCAAGCCCCCGGACAATCAGGAGAACCTGGTGATGGTTTAAGTTTGACGGATAATGGAACTTTACAGACAGTTGTTAATTCAACTGGCGGACTGCATTTTGATAAAAAAGCGTTAGCAATTAAACCTTACGATGGGATTAACGTTGATAATAATGGTGTTTCAGTCAAAGCAGGTAGCGGAATCATTGTTGATTCAAGCGGTGTCAGTATTGATTCCAATAATGTACTCCCCAAAGGGATAATTGTGATGTTTTCTGGTAGTGATATTCCTGATGGTTGGGCGCTGTGTGATGGTAAGAATGGCACGCCAGATTTAATCGATCGATTTATTTTAGGCGGTAAAGTTTCCGATATTAATAAAAATAATGGAAAAAAAGCTTCTGGTCTTTTTGCTAATAATAAGCAATTTAAAATAAGTACTACTAATAAAGAACTGACAATCACCATAAAAGGTACAAAACTGTCCCTGGATCAAATACCAGAGCATCAACATATAGGAGGAATGGCTTACTTTAGCCGAGAAGGTGCAAGATATAATTTGGATCAACCTCATGAAACTGTCCCCAGACAACTTGACAATAACCCTAATTCTTACGATTTTACAAGCTACATAACAAAAAACGGCAGAAGCCTTTTTGTAGAAGCGGACAATTATCCTTATTACTTCTACACCTCTAATGCCGGTAATGGTAATGAACATACCCATAATGTTGATGCGAGCGCTAATATTATCCCCCCTTATTATATTCTGGCATTTATTATGAAGATTTAATTCCATAAATACAGATCTAAACTATCTATTATTTGCTAATCATCAAGGATATATTGATATGACTTCGGAGCTAAATCTGTTAAATCGGATTACCATTACTATTGAAGCTAACAATCAACAGGTGGCTAAAACAGTATTGCATAGCTCCCTACTTAATCAAGCCAATATAAATAGCTTATTCAATACATTCTTTACTCAACATCCTATTAATCAGGATATATATCTAGAAACATTGACTTTAGATCTTGGTGAAATAAGCTTACATAACTTCAATTCAGTGTTTCCACGCCAGCTTAATATGGCTTTAAATAAAGCGCTAAATCAATATCAAACAAATCATCAAGAAAAAATTAGTTTGAATGAACCTATACCAAATGAAATTATCCACAACCCTATTTTATTTGGCGATTATAGCCCAATCAATGCAGAGAAATTTATTCACACTTTATATCAAAAAGACTCGACATTAGATAAAATGGAGGCAATAATAAATAGTAAAAATAGTGATATTAAACATTTAACTAACCAAATAATTCAGATAAAGAGCAAGCTAGCATTATTATTGGCAAAAAGCTGTTTATCTGAACCGAGCCTAAAACAACTCTTGGCAATCAAACAATCCACTTTATTAAACGCCATCAATTACAGATTATCTGAAAGAGCAAACAGACCACAATACCGGGAGGAGTTTATCTCCCCCGGGCAATTGATACTCAATGCACTGGGATACATGCAACGACACAATACACAGGAAATACCTAAACTTGATGTGAAAGTCATATCACGCATCACAACTGAACTGAATAACGGTAAACTCAATGCAACACCTATTATTGAATTATTTCACCAAATTATCACTCACCCGCTTCCATTAAATAGTTGGTTAAAACATCTTTGGCAAACTATTCCTGTTTCACAACTCTGTAAAAAATATTTATCAGTTAATGAATACTCGTACTTATCAGAATACTTCATTTCAAATAAATTAAATAAAAATAAATCTGACGCAGAATCTGCGCCAGATAACACTTTCATTACAGGAGTCAATAACAATAACCCGCTTCAAACAATTAACCTGCCACACGCCAAAACCGTTTTATTACCTGAATCGCGCCAAGTCAATAATGCCGGTATATTAATTCTATGGCCGGTGCTGTCCACACTATTTAATCATCTTGACCTACTTAAGGAGAAAAAATTTATCCATCGTCAGGCCCAGTTTAGTGCCGTCAATTTCCTTAATTACCTGATTTGGGAAAACGAAGAAACACCGACAGAACGAAAAATGCTGAATAACGTTCTATGTGGGTTAATAGCTGATGAAAATAGTGAATCAATCTCTATTGAACCAGAAAAACAATTAATAACCACACAATGGCTGGATGCTATTATCACCCAACTTCCTGCCTGGAAAAAACTAAGCCGCAATGACGTTCGACAATTATTCTTACAACGTCCGGGTGAATTGCGAATCAATGAACAGGAAATCAATATTACGATACAACAACAACCATTTGACATACTATTAACCGATTGGCCGTGGCCATTAAATATCGCCAAATTCTCCTGGCTAGATCGCCCTTTAAGGATTGACTGGCAAAACATTTAAAAGGTTTATATGGATTACCTGCTAACAAATAATCACGGTGAACTTCAACCTATAACCCCTGAATTCCGCTGGCTTTATTCCCATCTGGAACGGATTGACCTGCGATTGCAGCACTATTATTACCAGAAAAGAGACAGATACGATTCATTGCCGGAGAGTTTTTTACTTGCCGAAGATGAAATAGAACAACGTCTGGCAGAACCATTCGGTGTTCCTCACTGGCTACCTAAAGCAGATAAGACTATTCACTGCTCAGAAACAACCGAGGAACCCCCTGCCTTTGATCCAATATCACTCCTGGTCGAACGTTTTGAACTCACTGAATTTGAACGTGATACCTTGTTGTTAGGTTTATTGCCCCATTTTGACAGTCGTTATCATTCACTATTTTCTGCTCTAAATGGCAATAGTAAAAAACAGTGGCCTAGTTTTGCTTTAGCAATTGAATTATTTAGCCAACGCCAAAGTGATTGGCAATTACTACAAAACAGCTTGTTACCACAAACACCGTTAATTAACAGCCACCTATTACAGCTCAATAACTACCAAGAATCGGTCTGGTTACAAACGCAATTTTTAACCCACAGTGCTATCTGGCATTTTTTATCAGGCCAGCGGGTTATTTTACCTCCTCTAACAACCTGTGCTTATTGGAGCATTCCTGCCTCGCAAAATTGGTACCCACCAATTCTTTATGATTCACTGGAAAAGATATTATTGAATGAAACCAACGAGATTCTTCCACTGGTAATACTTAGAGGAAAACAGGACAGTGCCAAAGAATTAGCAGTAATCAATATTATGGCTTCTCATGATATCAATACGTTAACTCTTGATTTAGCCCGTCTGCCAGATGACGAGAACCCAACTGAAATAGCTAACTTGCTGGCAAATGCAATACGGGAAGTCCGTCTACACGATGCTTGTTTATTAATCTGCAGCTTCTCTTTATTGACGCAAGAAAAGAAAATATGGCATAACGAATTATCCACCCTACTCAATCAACCTAAATTACGCGTAATTTGTCTGGCAGAACCACAAGATTCATTAATGTGGATTAAACATCTACCAATGGTACAAATTAATATGCCAGCACTCACTGTGGCGGATAGAAAAACCATGCTGCAAGCAAATTTACCGGATAATATCACTCAGAAAATCAATATGACTCAGCTATGTCAGCGTTTTTCATTTACAGCAGAAACATTACCACTCATTATTAAAGAAGCATATCAATATCAAATACTCCGGCAACCAACAGGCCAATTAGAAGAAACCGATCTACGTAAAGCATTAAATTTCCGCGCTCAACAGAATTTTGGCAAATTAGCCCAACGAATCACCCCCAAACGCAGCTTTAAAGATTTAGTGATTTCAGATGCCTTAGCGCAGCAATTAAAAGAAATTATCGCCGCCATTCATTACCGTGACCAAATTCTGGCGACCGGCTTTCAGGAAAAAATAGGTTATGGTACCGGTATTAGCGCACTATTTTACGGCGAATCAGGAACCGGAAAAACAATGGCCGCAGAAGTGATTGCCGAACAGCTTGGTGTCGATCTGATTAAAGTCGATCTCTCTACCGTGGTGAATAAATATATTGGCGAAACGGAAAAGAATATCGCGCATATTTTCGATTTAGCCGAAGCCGATTCTGGGGTGCTATTTTTTGACGAAGCTGATGCCTTATTTGGTAAGCGCAGTGAAACTAAAGATGCCCAAGACAGACATGCCAATATTGAAGTTTCTTATCTGTTACAACGATTAGAAGATTATCCGGGATTAGTCATTTTAGCCACCAATAATCGCAGCCATTTGGATAACGCGTTTAATCGCCGTTTTACCTTTATTACCCGTTTTACTTATCCCGACGAAACATTACGTAAAAAAATGTGGCAAATCATTTGGCCGAAACAACTTAAATTATCCGACGAAATTAATTTTGACCATCTGGCTAAACGAACTGACCTAACAGGAGCGAATATCAGAAACATTGCCTTATTATCATCAATATTATCAGCAGATGATAACTGTGATAAAATTGAAAATGAACATATAGAACGGGCTGTGATACTTGAATTAAACAAAACTGGCAGATTGGTATTTTAACCATTTCATAAAATTGGAGATAATATGACAACAATAATTGCTTCCGACAATGCTATTATTGAAATTAACAAGGCATTAAATACTATTTTATCCCTGTATTTAAATACTAAAGAGAATAACATCGATATTCGTTTTGACCTACCCGAAATTAATTCTATTCAATCAGAACCGACGGTCAGTGTATTTCTTTATGAAATACATGAAGATCTACAATTACGATCTGCTGAGGCAAGACGTTATAACCCGACAACCAGCACATTATTACCGGGATGGGTCAATATCAATTGTAACTATTTAATCACTTACTGGGATGCTAATAAACCCTCAAGTGATAGCTCTAGCCCAGATAGCCAACCGGATAATCAGGCGGCACAAATCATGACACGGGTTTTAAATGCATTAATAAATAATCGCCAATTAACTGGTATTCCCGGTGCATATACTCGGGTTATTCCACAACAGGAAAATTTAAACAGTCTGGGTAACTTTTGGCAAGCGCTGGGTAATCGCCCGCGCCTCTCTTTACTCTATTCTATTACCGTGCCAATGAAGCTGCAAAATATTGAAAATAGTATCATACCCATTAGCCAAATATCCGCTACTGTAGATCAAAAATCTAGCCTGGACAGTTCACAAATAAATCAAGCCCTGACAGATAAATTATGTGCCGACTTAGGCGGTACAGAAGATGCTCGCCTTGCCCTTAATAAAGTGAATCTGATCACTCAATCCGCCACAGACAATAATGATAGTCATGAAAATAAAAACATTATTCTTGAGGTTTCGGGCATTACCTATTCAACTTATTTACCTAAAATAAAAGATATCCTTTCCATATGGGTAAAAAGTCAAGAAGCTATTATTAGGGTAAATGGGATAAACATTATTATCTCAAAAGAGGATTCTGAAAAATTGATCGGAATTTAAAATTATTTTTTAACTATTCTCTTCATCAACAGGATGACAAACAATCTCCTATCTATTAATTGGTATTCTATATAAAATATTTTATTAATAAATTCAATTTTTTATTTTATCGAATGAATCTTATAGATAAATATTACCAATATTTTTCTTATCATAAAACCATTAGGTGATAATATGCCAAAAAATAAACACAGTGAAAATAAAAACCATCTTAAAAATAGAGCAAAAGAGCTGCCAATACAGTCAAATCATTCTATTAATGATGATATAGACAGTGCTCCGTTAGAAATCGGGTTGGATTTAGATACCATAATGGGAAATAGTTCTGTTAGCTTAGATCAAATTCAGGACTATGAATTCTGGAAAGAAAACATTTCTGAATATTACAAATGGATGGTTGTGGTCAAAGGTCACTTAACACAATTAGACTGGACCTTAAAATCAATGGACTCCCCTGAATCTGCTGGAAATAATGTGGCTAAAAATATAGGGACAACTGCACTACAAACACTATTAAGTACCGGAAGCAGTATAGCCGGCGGCGCTATTGGCGGCGCTATAGGAAGTGTTATAGCACCAGGTGTCGGCACTATAGCGGGCTCGGGTATTGGCGCATTAGCCGGAACAGGATTAAATTACCTTAATGATACAGCTATTGGAAAATTAAATAAAAAGCTGAAGGTAGCTCACCCTTACCCTAAAACAAGAAACATGATAATCGATATCAACAATTACGATAAAAACCCCATCACTAAAGCAATAAAAAAGACATTCAATAAAGAGAATCTAAAAGTCACCGCAGGAAGTTTATTAACATCAGAAATTATGAAAAAATTACTACCAATAAAAATCCCTGCTTATAAACTTGCTGATCTGGCTATATCACACCATAGGGCATTAGAAGGATTGAGTGATGATAAAACCAGACACATATTAGATTTTACCAATAGTATTCGTGAAGTTCTCAATGAAAGCCACTCTGATGCGGTCGCATTTATGCGTGAAAACTATGGCGACAATGCAATGGGTCTTTCTGGGCTATCTTCTAAAATAATGAGGAAAAAATTAACCTTAGATACAATGGTAAGGACAAAAAACAAAATAGAAATTAAAATTAACAGTGTTAATAAACAAGTATTAAAACTTTCCTCATACAACAGAAATGAATAATTAACCTCAGCTTCGTTTAAAAATAGCGATATCACAATCCCGTAAATTCAAGCTCGGTTTTTTAGGTTGGAATGTATAAGCAATTAAGCCCGCGACGATTTCCAATAAAAAACTGAGCTGACTGCGGTGTCTTGAATGCGCTATCTGAGAAATATTTTTGAGCTGATCCACGACCGGTTGAGTAGGCCACAGGAACTACCCCCGCAGCCTCTCGCAGAACGGTACGTGAGCCTCTCGACTCATACCGCTCCCATCAGGCAAACACGCCTGTCATTCCTACCCGCCAATGGGCAAACAGCCCCTTATGCTGCTTTGCGATCCTTTGAAGCAGTTTTGAGGCTTGGGTTTTGTGTCTGCTCAGTGCCTTGAACTTTCTCCTGGCCCAGCGCACCAGCGCTTTGTTGAGTTGCCTGAAGACCTTATACAGTTCCGATCGGCAAAATTGCCCATAATAATTCAACCAGCCATTGATTATGGGGTTTAGCCAGTTTGCCAGTTGTATCAGGTTCAGTTCTGTCCGCATTCGGATCTTCAACTTACGGATTTTGAATCTCATGGCTTTTTTGGGCCGCTTTGCTGACTGCCGGTGTAAAACTCACAAACAAACTGTTTCTTTTACGGTTCTTGACCCACCTTGGTCTGAACGTATATCCAAGAAAATCAAAACAGGT